>VGJF01000054.1 GCA_016867585.1 Candidatus Aminicenantota bacterium
CCATTTCACCGCCGCCCTCAAGCAGGTTCCGGCCGCGGCCCGGAAGGAGGCGGTCGCCAAGTCCGTCCGGGCGGCGGCCCTCGAGTCCGTCCGGGGGCGTCTCATCAAGAACATCTCCCGGGGCTTCAAGCAGAGGGTCGGCATCGCCCAGGCCCTCGTCCACGACCCCAAGGTCCTGATCCTCGACGAGCCGACGATCGGCCTCGACCCGGCCCAGATCATCGAGATCCGCCAGCTCATCAAGTCCCTCCGGGGCGAACGGACGATCATCCTCTCGACCCACATCCTGGCCGAGGTCACCCAGACCTGCGACGGGGTCGTCATCATCAACGAAGGCCGCCTCATGGCCTCCGGGTCGCTCGAGGAGCTGACGGCCTCGGTCCGGAAGAAGGAGACGGCCGTCCTCAAGCTCCGCCGAGGACTCCCCGAGGCGGCCGAGGCCGTCCGGGCCGTGAACGGCGTCGAGAAGGTCCACCGCGAGGACGGCGACCTCCGGGTCGAATGGCGCCCGGGGACCGATCCGCGCGAGGAGATCGTCCGCCTGTGCGTCGAACAGGGCTTCGGCCTCCTCGAACTCCGTCCGCTCGTCATGAACATCGAGGACCTCTACCTCAAGATCGTCTCCGGGGGGACGGAACAATGACCAACATCTGGACGATCGCCCGCAAAGAGCTCCGGACGTATTTCACCTCGCCCATCGCCTACGTCGTCATCACCGTCTTCCTCGTCCTCGTTGGATTCTTCTTCTACAGCCTGCTCTGGTGGTTCAACAGCCAGTCGATGCAGATGGCCCAGAACCCGTACTACTACGCCCAGCTGAACATCAACCAGCAGGTCTTCGGCCCCCTTTTCCACAACATCAGCATCATCCTTCTCCTCATGCTCCCCCTCCTGACGATGCGCCTCTTCTCCGAGGAGAAGAAGATCGGGACGGAAGAGCTCCTCTACACCTCGCCCGTCTCGATCACCCAGATCATCCTCGGCAAGTTCCTGGCCTCGCTCCTCGTCCTCCTGGCGATGCTGGCCCTCGTCGGCCTCCTCTCGGTCTTCGCCTTCGCCTACGGCAGCCCCGAGCTGCCGCCCGTCCTCATCGGCTTCCTCGGCCTCTTTCTCATGGGGGCGGCCTTCCTGGCCGTCGGGATCTTCTTCTCCTCGCTGACCGAGAACCAGATCGTTTCGGCCATCCTGACCTTCGGGGCCCTCCTCCTCTTCTGGATCATCAATTGGGCCGCGAACTCGGCCGGCGGCTTCTGGAAAGGCGTCCTGAACTACCTGTCCTTCTTCCAGCACTTCGACAACATGACCCAGGGGATCCTCGACACGACCGACGTCGTCTACTACCTGAGCTTCGCCTTCTTCGGTCTGTTCCTGACCCATTCGTTCATCCAATCGCGGCGGTGGAGGTGAGCCATGGACAAGCTGAAGACCCATCTCAACACGATCGGCTTGGGCCTTCTCCTGGCGGCTTTCGTCGCCAGCCGGGTCTGGCCCCGGGCGAAAATCCTCTTCCTGGCCTTGGCCGTTTGCGGCCTGGCCGCCGTGGCCGCCTACCTCGCCCTCCACGCCGGCGAACTCAAGGAGGGCCTGAAGCGCAAGTCCTTCCTCTACTCCTCCAACCTCCTGCTTCTCGTCGTCGTCGTCCTGGGCATCCTCGTCCTCCTGAACACGCTCGGGGCCCGGCACCACAAGCGGTTCGACTTCACCCAGGCCAAGATCCACTCCCTCTCCGACCAGTCGATCAAGATCGTCAAGTCCTTGAAGACGGACATCGAGGTCAAGGCGTTCTTCCGCGAGGGGAACATGGGCCGCAAACGGATGGAGGATCTTCTCAAGATCTACGCCTACCATTCCCCCCGGGTCAAATACGAGTTCATCGACCCCGACAAGAACCCGGGCCTGGTCAAGAGGTACGAGATCACGGCCGACGGGACGACGGTCCTCGAGGCCGGCGACAAGGACACCCGGATCACGGCCACGGCCGAGGAGGACCTGACCAACGCCATCGTCAAGGTCACCCGGGAAAAAAGGAAGGCCATCTACTTCCTCGAAGGCCACGGAGAGCTGACCACGGAGGGCGGCGATGAGAACGGCCTCTCCTTCGCCAAGGACGAGCTCGTCAAGCTGAGCTACGAGGTCAACAAGCTCGTCCTGGCCCTGCCCGAAACGTTTCCCAAGGATTGCGCCGCCCTCGTCGTCCCCGGGCCGAAGAAGGACCTCCTCCCGGCCGAGTTGGAGACGATCCGGAAATACGTCGAGGACGGCGGCCGGGTCTTCTTCATGGTCGATCCGGAGACCGCCCCGAACCTTCCCCCCTTCCTCGAAGCCTACGGGTTCAGGCTCCAGAACGACATCATCATCGACCAGCCGTCGATTTTCGGCGGCGACTACCTCATGCCGGTCATGAGCGGGCTCGAATACCACGAGATCTCCAGGAACTTCCGCTACGCGACGATCTACCCCCTGGCCCGCTCGGTCGACATCATCGACCCTAAGCCAGAGGCCGTCCAATCCTCCCAGGTCCTCGGCCGGACAAGCGACTACGCCCACGCCAAGAAGGACTTCGCCCTCAAGCAGAAAATGACGGTCAAGGACATCGCTTTCGATCCCAAGACGGACAAGCGGGGCCCCATCCCCCTGGCCGCCCTGGCGACGCTCAAGGCCAAAACGGGAACGGACGGCAAGACCCTCCCCGAGGGCCGGATCGTCGTTTTCGGCGACTCGGACTTCGCCTCCAACCGATTCTTCAATTACCAGGGCAACGGCAATCTCTTCCTGAACGCCTTGAACTGGCTGACCGAGGAGGAGGACCTCATCTCGATCGCCCCCAAGACCTCGAACCCCCGGACGATCAGCCTGACCCCCTCCCGGGGCAAGCTCGTCTTCTGGATTTCGGTCGTCCTCCTGCCCCTGGCCGTCCTGGCCGTCGGGATTTCGATCTGGATGCGGAGGAGGTCGCTGTGAACTTCAAGAAAACCCTCATCTTGCTCGGCGTCTTCGCCGTCCTGTTGGCCGCGGTCCTCTTGTTCGACCGCAAAGGGGCTCCCGGCCCGGCCGGGCCCGACGAGAAGCTTGTCGAGGTCGCTTCGGCCGACATCGAGAAGGCCGCTCTCAAAACCGGCGACGAGACCCTGACCTTCAAGAAAACCGAGTCGAGCGAATGGATGATCGTCGAGCCGATGGAGGTCAAGGCCGACGCCTCCGAGGTCTCGGGGCTGGTCGACGGCTTCGCCGACCTCCGGATCGAGCGGGTCGTGGAGAAAGACCATGGCGATCCGGCCAAGTACGAGATCCCCAAGACCGAAGTCTCGCTCTGGCTCAAGGGCCGGGCCGACCCGGTCACGGTCCTCATCGGCATGGAAAATCCGATTGACGGAAGCCTTTACGCCCGGAAGGAGGGAGACCCACGGATCGTCCTCATCGCCGGCTATCTCAAGACGCGCCTCGAAAAGAAGCTCTTCGACTTCCGGCAGAAGGACGTCTTCCGCTTCGAGAGCAAGGACGTCGGCGCGGTCAGGCTCGTGGCCAAGGACACCCGGTGGGAGGCTCGGAAAAAGGACGAAGCCTGGCACTTCGAATCGCCCCTCAAGGCCCTGGTCAAGGAATACAAGATCCAAAGCCTGCTCGATTCCCTGTCCGGCCTCCGGGCCAAGGAGTTCGTCGCCGAGGCGAAAAACCCGGAAGACCTGAAGGCCGCCGGACTCGACAAGCCCGAATACGCGGTCACCCTGACCCTTCCCGCGGCCAACAAGGAGATCGTCTTCGCCTTGCACAAGGCCGAGGACAAGACCTACGCCACGACCTCGGACTCGACGAAAATCATCGTCCCGGAATCCGACATCCTCTTCGAGCTCGAAAGGAAGGCCGAGGAGTTCCGGGAAAACAAGGTCATCGCCTTCTCGACCTGGCAGTCGACCAAGGTCGCCCTCAAGAAGGGAAGCCTCGACCTCACGGCCGTCAAGGCCCCGAACGACAAGTGGTATTTCGACGCCGACCAGAAGGAGGAGGCCGACGGTTCGAACGTCGAGTCCTTCATCCGGAAAATCGAAGGCCTCGAAGCCGCGGAGTATATCGACCGTCCCAAGGCCTTGGCCGAATACGGCCTGGCCCCCCCCCAGGCCGAGATCACGGTCTGGACCAAGGAATACGGAGAAAAAGCCGTCGAAAAGCCCTTCACCCTCCAGGTCGGGACCAAGGACGCCGAAAATAACCAAGTCGTCGTCAGGAACCCCCGCCTGGGCTACCTCTTCAAGGTCGAGGCGGCCTTCCTGGACGATTTTCCCAAGGAGAAGAAGGACTGGCTCGTCGCCCCGCCGCCCGAGCCCGAGAAGAAGGACGAGCCGGCCGCCGAGAAGAAATAGCCGTTCCCGTCTCCGAACGCTTCGGCGATGGGCGAGCGATTTCCCTCGCCGGCCTGGATCAATAAGGATGAAGGATTATGATTCTTGTTTAAAAACCGATAAGATAAGGCACGTGGTTTTCGCCTAGTTCGCCAGGAGCACAAGGGATGCCGAAAAGATTATCCGCCCTCAGCCTAACCTTGGTTGTCGGTTTACTTATGCCCGTTTCGGCCCAGGCCCAGGCGAAGACCGTCGACAAGGCCATCGAGGCCCTGACCGCCGAGGCCCTTCCCCGCCTCATCGAAATCCGGCGCGACATCCACGAGCACGCCGAGCTGTCGCTCCAGGAGACCCGGACGGCGGCCCTCGTGGCCGATTATTGGAAAACGCTGGGCCTCGAGGTCCGGACGAGCGTCGGGGGCACCGGGGTCGTCGGCCTCCTCCGCGGCGGAAAGCCCGGACCGGCCGTCGGGATGAGGGCCGACATGGACGCCTTGCCGATCGTCGAGGAGACCGGACTCCCCTTCGCCTCCCGCCGGAAGGCCGTCCGCGACGGCAGGGAATACGGGACCATGCACGCCTGCGGTCACGACATCCACACGACGGTCATGCTGGGAGTGTCGACGGTCCTGGCCAAGATGAAAGCCGACTTGCCCGGGACCGTCATTTTCGTCGCCCAGCCGGCCGAAGAGCACGGCGACGGCGCCTTGTCCATGCTCAAGGACGGCGTCTTCCGCTTCGGGAAGCCGGAGGCCATGTTCGCCTTCCACGTCGACGACACCGCCCCGGCCGGAGTCATCAAGTACGTCCCCGGCGACGCCCTGGCCAACGTCGACGGGTTCCGTCTGGCCGTCCTCTCGGAAGGCTGCCACGGGGCCAACCCGGACCTCTGCGTCGACCCGATCGTTGTCGGCGCCCAAATCGTCATCGCCCTCCAGGTCATGGTCTCCCGCGAAATCAGCGTCCACCGGAACACCGTCGTCACCGTCGGGTCGTTCCACGCCGGCTCGGCCTCGAACATCATCCCCCCCCGGGCCGATCTCCAAGCCACGGTCCGGACCTACGGCGAGGACCAGCGGCGGCTCGTCCGGGACAAGATCGAGCGGACGGTCTCCGCCCTGTGCGCGGCCGCCGGGGCCCGTTACGAGCTTGAATACGACTTCGGGACGCCCTCGGTCCACAACGACCCGGCCCTCATGAAGGAAGCCGTCGAGACGGCGGCCCGGGTCCTCGACCCGAAAAACGTCGTCCAGGAGCTTCCCGACATGGGAGGCGAGGACTTCGCCTATTTCGCCCGCGAGGTCCCCTCCGCCCTCCTCCTCTTGGGCGTCCAGCCGCCCGGGGCGACGGCCACGCTTCATTCGCCGTTCTTCGTCGCCGACGAGAACGCGATCCCCATAGGCGTCCGGGTCATGGCCGCGACGCTCTGGGACTATCTCGGCCGCCGGGCCGGGAAATGACGAATCCCGAAAGCCGGGAGGTCCGTTCCGCGCTCCTCCGCTGGTACGCCTCCCGGAAGCGCGACCTGCCCTGGCGCCGGACCTCCGACCCCTACGCCATCTGGGTCTCGGAGGTCATGCTCCAACAGACGACGGTCAGCGCCGTCATTCCCTACTATGAAAGATGGCTCGACGCATTCCCCGACATCCGGACGCTCGCCCGCTCTCCCCTCCAAAAGGTCCTCCGGGCTTGGCAGGGGCTGGGATACTACGCTCGGGCCCGGAACATGCACCGGGCGGCCAAGGAGATCGTCCGCCGATTCGGCGGCCGATTGCCGGTCGAGGCGGAAGCCCTGAGGGCCTTGCCGGGCTTCGGCCCCTACACCACGGCCGCCCTTTTGAGCATTGCCGCCGGGAGACCGATCCCCGTCATCGACGCCAACGTCCGGCGGGTCATGATGCGGCTTCTTGAAATCCGGGGCGGAGCGGATTCCCGGACCGAGGCGGAAATCCGCACGGCCCTTGAAACCCTGATCTCCCGCCGCGCTCCCGGCCGCTTCAACCAGGCCATGATGGAGCTCGGGGCGCTCGTCTGCCGGGCGAGGAATCCCCGCTGCCTCTCCTGTCCGGTCCGCGGTGAATGCCGGGCCTGCCGGCTCGGCATTCAAGAGGTCATCCCGGCCCCCCGAAAAACGACGGTCACAAAGCAAGAGGCCGTCGTCGCCGTCATCCGGGACGGAGGCCGGGTTCTGATTCAGAAACGGCCGCCGGCCGGCCTGCTGGCCGGCCTCTGGGAGTTCCCGGGAGGCAAGCGCGAGCCGGGAGAAAGCCTTCGGGCCGCCCTGGCCCGAGAAGTCCGCGAGGAGCTGGGCGTCGAGCTTGCCGCCGCCCGCCCCCTCGTCATGGTCAAACACGCCTATACCCGTTTCCTGGTCACGCTTCACGCCTTTGACGGCCGCCTATCCAAGAAAGATTTGGGGCGCTTGCGAAAACAGACGGACCGTTCCCGCCGCCGCTGGGTTTCCCTGTCCGCCCTCCGCCGCTATCCTCTTCCCTCGGGCAGCGTCAAAATCGCCGAATATCTGCAAGACGTTGACTTTTCGCCCGTTTTTCCTTAAAATTCAACAAGATAGAGCCATGACGTTCATCTTCTTCAGCGACCTGGACGAAACCCTTCTCGACCGCGGGACTTACGATTGGGGGCGGGCCCTCCCGGGTCTTAACCTCTTGAAAAAGAAAGGAATTCCCCTCATTCTCATGACCAGCAAGACCCTCGAGGAGACGGTGGAATTTCTCGAGGAGATGGAGGTAGAGGACGCTTTTTCGGTCGAAAACGGAGGGGCGGCCTTCATCCCCCGAAGCCGCGCTCCGGAGGCGGGGGATGATATCGCGGTTAAAACGGGATCTTATGTCCGGAAAGTTCTCGGGACTCCGTTGTCCGAGATCCTGGCGTTCTACCGCGATTTCTTGGAAAAGCACGATCCTCCGTTCCGGGCCATGACCGACATGACCCTCGATGAGGTCGTCGAAACGACCGGCCTCCCGGCCGCGATGGCCCGGAAAGCCTTGGCCCGCTCTTACGACCTTCCGTTCTGGGCCGGACCGGGTTCGGAGGACCATCTCCGCCGCCTCGCCGGGCAAGCCTCCCGGAAAGGCCTGAGCGTCGTCTCCGGGGGGCGATTCCACCATCTCAAAGGCGCGGCCGACAAGGGCACGGCCTTTGACGCCATCCGGCCCCATTATCCATGCGACGGCGACGGCGGACCGGTCCGGACGGTCGGCCTGGGCGATTCGGAAAACGACGCCTCGTTCCTGGCCAAGGCCGACCTTCCGGTCATCATCCGCCGGTTGGACGGAACATGGGATCCCCGGCTGGCGGCGGCCCTGCCGAAGGCTCTGAGGACGGAGACCGCGGGTCCGGCCGGGTGGGCCGAGGCCGTCTTCTCGGTCTTATCCCCACGGAGGTGAACAATGCCCGATTTTCGCCAAGGGTCCATGATCGCCACGCTCCATATGCTCGGCGAAGAGGGATTCCCCAAAATCGAGCGCGAGCTCATCGACCTCCGCCGGCGCCACCGGACGACCGTCGTCATCCCCGCCCTCTTCAGCGACTTCGCCCGGCCGGCCATGAAGCAGATTCTCCGCGTTCTCGAAGAGGTCGAGTTCATCCAACAGATCGTCATCGCCCTCGGCGGAACCTCGGCCTCGGAATTCCAGGCGGCCAAGGCCGAGGTCAAGAACCATCCCCTGAGCGTCACCCTCCTGTGGATGGACAACCCCAGGCTCCGGAAGCTCCTCAAGAAGATCCAGGACGCCGACCTTTATCTCGGCCCGGATGGAAAAGGGAAATCGTGCTGGACGTCCTTCGGATTTGTCCTGGCCCAGGGACGGACCCAGGTCATCGCCCTTCATGATTCCGACATCAAGACCTACTCCAAGGAAATGCTGGCCCGGCTGATCTATCCCGTGGTCAATCCCAACCTGACCTTCCTGTTCTCCAAGGGGTACTACGCCCGTTTCACGACCAAGCTCCACGGCCGGGTCACGCGGCTGTTCATCGCCCCTCTCTTCCATGCCCTGGAAACCGTCGTCGGCGCCCATCCCTTTCTAAGATACCTCAACGCCTTCCGCTATCCCCTGGCCGGGGAATTCGCCCTCGACGTCGACCTCGTCCGGGTCATCCGGTTCCCGGGCGACTGGGGCCTCGAGGTCACGACCCTCTACGAGATCTACCGGAACATCGCCGAGAAGCGGATTTGCCAGGTCGAGATCGCCCGTCAATACGACCACAAGCACCAGGCCTTGTCGCCCAAGGACTCCGGGACGGGGCTCCACAAAATGGTCCTGGACATCAGCCTGAACATCCTCAAGAACCTCTCGGCCGAGGGGATCGTCCTCTCCTGGGGCCTGCTGAAAACCCTCCAGAAAACGTACCGGAAATCGGCCGAGGACATCATCGCCAACTACCACGCCGACGCCATGATCAACGGGCTGACTTTCGATCGCCACGAGGAAGAGTCCTACGTCGACACCTTCACCCGGGCCCTCATCACGGCCTCCGAGCGCTTCCTCCGCGACCCCGTCGGGCCGCGGATGCTCCCCAATTGGAACCGGATCACCTCGGCCTACCCCGACTTCCTGGCCCAGCTCCTGGAAATCGTCTCGGCCGACAACGACAGGGAGGCGGTCTGATGGCCTTCAAACCTTACGAGAGCGCTCTCCGGGACCGGGTCGGAGAATGGATCCGGCGTCTGGGGACCATGGACATCCTCGTCGGAATCCCCTGCTACAACAACGAGGACACGATCGCCTTCGTCATCGAGCAGGTCGGCCGCGGCCTGAAGGAGCACTACCCGGACCTGCGGACCGGGATCCTCGTCTCCGACGGCGGCAGCACCGACGACACCCGGGACAACGCCATCCGGGCGGCCGTCCCGGCCGGCGTCGAGCGGGTCATCTTCATCTACCGCGGCCTTCCCGGCAAGGGGACCTCCTTCCGCTCGATTTTCGAGGCGGCCCGGCTTCTAAAGACCAAGGCCGTCATCGTCCTCGACTCCGACCTCCGGAGCCTGACCCCGGCCTGGATCAAAAGCATGGCCGACCCCATCCTCGAGGGCAAAGTCCAGTTCGCCGCCCCCCTCTACTGCCGCCACAAGTACGACGGGACGATCACCAACCTCATCGTCTACCCGATGACCCGGGCCCTCTACGGGAAACGGATCCGCCAGCCGATCGGGGGCGATTTCGCCTTTGCCGGCCGCCTGAGCGAGATCTTTCTCGGCAAGGACGTCTGGATGACGGACGTCGCCCGATTCGGGATCGACATCTGGATGACGACGGTCGCCGTCAACGAGGCCGAGTCCGTCGGCCAGGTCAGCCTCGGCTCGAAAGTCCATGACCCCAAGGATCCGGCCGCCGACCTGGACCTCATGTTCCGCCAGGTCATCTCGACGATGCTCTTCATGATGAGCGATTACGAGAGCCAGTGGCGGCAGATCGAAGGCAGCCGGGAGGTCCCGGTCTTTCCCGGCCCGCCCTGCGACAATTCCGTCCCGCCGATCGTCATCAACGAGTCGAAGCTCGTCAAGGAATTCCTCGACGGCTTCCAGCAGTTCGGGACGTTCTACCGGGACATCCTCTGTTTCGAGCATTTCGAGGCCTTGCAGAAGGCCGCGAGCGACGGCGCCCAGGGACGGCCGATCCTGATCGGGGCCGACCTCTGGGCCGGGATCCTCTACGACTTCGCCTTCACGTTCCATAACTGGTCGCGCAACCGGCGGCGCCTGATCAACATCATGTCGCCCCTGTATTTCGGAAGGACGGCCTCCTACGTCGAGGAAGTGAAATCCCTCCCTTGGGAGGAAGCCGAGCAGGTCGTCCTCCGTCAGGCGGAGAAATTCGAGGAGAAAAAGGCCTACTTGAGGGCCCGGCTGTCGCGCTGGGAGCAGGTCACCTGAGATTCAGGTCCCCGTGCTTGGCGGCGATCAGATCGGCCAGCCGTTCGACGGCCGCAAAATCCTCGGACCTGGGCATCCCCTTGACGACGACCCCCGGCAGGACTTCGAGCTTGAGGTGGGGCGTCAGGCTCAGGACCTGCTCGGCCATTTTCGTCGCCCACCCGTAGGAGCCGATGACCGCGGCGAATTTCGCCCTCGGCCGGAGGGCGTTGGCCAGGAAGGCGGCGTAGGCGATCTTGGGATGGAGGCCGACGTGGACCGTCGGCGAGCCGATGACAATCGTCGCCGCGTCGACCAGGGCGATGGCCAGCTTGCCGATGTCGCCCTCGGCGATGTTGAACGGCCAGGCCGTCACGCCCCGCTCGGCGAGGGCGGCGACGAGGCGCTCGACGAGGAGTTCGGTGCTGCCGTGCATCGTGACATAGGGGATGACGGCGCTGTTCTTGGGCCTGTCGCCGACCCAATCGCGATAGGCGTCCAGGATGAAAGCCGGCCGCGAGTGGATCGGGCCGTGGCTGGGGGCGATCATCTCGACGGGAAAATCCTTGATCCTCTCCAGGTTCCGCTTGATGCTCGACCGAAAGGGCATCATGATTTCGGCGAAATAGCGCTTGGCCGCCTCGTAGACGTGCTCCTCGTCCTTGACGAAGAGGTCGGACTGGGCCAGGTGGGAGCCGAAGAAGTCGCAGCTGAAGAGGATCTTGGGCTCGCGGGCGAACGTCGACATCGTCTCGGGCCAATGGACCCAGGGCGTATGGGCGAATTCCAGGGTCACGTCGCCGAGCGACAGCGTCGCCCCGTCCTCGACGGCCGTGATTTTCGACGCGTCAAGGTGGAGGTGGTCGATGAGCATCCCCTTGGCCTTGGTCGAGCAGACGACCTGGGCCATGGGGGCGCGGGACAAGACGGCGGGCAGGCATCCGGAATGGTCCTGTTCGGCGTGATGGGCGATGACATAATCGATCCGCTCGACGCCCTTCAGGTTTTCAAAGAGGACGTCGGCCTTGGTCGGGTCGACGGTGTCCAGCAAGGCCGTCTTTTGGCTTCCCTTGATGAGATAAGCGTTGTAGCTAGTCCCGTCGGGAAGGGGGATCAGGGCATCAAAGAGGCGCCGGTCCCAGTCGACGGCGCCGACGGCAAAGATGTTGCCTTTGATCGGACAAGGAGGCATGACGTTTCCTTTCGAAAAATCGTTTATACCCGATTCCGGGCGCCGGGACAACGCTTGGAGCGCCCTCCCCGGCTCTATTTCCTACTAATATTGTAGGATTTCAGTGCGGGTTTGTCAACGCCTCGGGGATCCCCGTCCGGCCGCCGGCGCGGTCATCGGTTTCCGCCCTTCGCCTCATTCAGGTTTCCCCGGGCCAGCGAGACGAAGACGCCGGCGGCGCAGAGCGCTCCGAAAAGGACGAAGGCCGTCCGCAAGGCCGCGAGATACCGCGGAAAGACCTCGGGCATGATGGCCGTCTTTCCCAAATAGAGGGCGAAGACAAGCATCGCCGCGCCCATGCTCAACATCATTCCGGTGAGCCGCGCCGTCCCCAGGGTGGCCGAGGCGACGCCGTACGAGCGCTTCTCGACCGAGCTCATGACGGCGTTCGTGTTGGGCGAGGAGAAGAGGGCGAACCCGATTCCGAGGACGACGAGGGATGCGCCGACGGACGTCAGGGACGACGTCCGGCCGAGGAAGGACAAAAGGAAAAGCCCGACCGAGGACAATCCCATCCCGGCCGAGGCCAGCAGGCGAGGTTCGACCCGGTCCGAAAGCCGGCCGGCGAGCGGCGAGAAGACGGCCATGACCGCCGGCTGGGCGATGAGGATGAGGCCGGCCTTCCTGGGGCTCAGACCTTGAAGATATTGAAGATAAAGACTCAGGAGAAAGCCGGCGGCGAACGTGGCGCTGTAGTTGATGAGGGCGGCGAGGTTCGAAAAGGCGAAGGCCGTGTTCCGGCGGATGAGGTCGAGGTCGAAAAGCGGCGAGCGATAAGCGGATTCCCAACGGACGAAGAGGGCGAGGAAAACCGCCCCGGCGGCGATGAATCCGGCGCCCGGGATTCGAGGAAGCTTTCCCAGCCCGAACATCAAGGCGCAGAGCCCGGCGGCCAGGAGGGCCGCCCCGACGGCATCGAAGGCCTCTCCCCTCGCTTCGGCCGCCTCGCCCCTGAGGCCGGCGAGGGCGAGGCCGACGAGGACGAGACCGAGAGCGAGATTGACCCCGAAGACGCTCCGCCACCCGAAGCCTTCGGTCAAGAATCCCCCCAGGACGGGCCCCAAGGATAGGCCGAGATAGGTCGAGGCCGTGTTGATTCCGAGAACCCGGCCGCGCTCACGAGGAGGATATGCCGCCGTGAGCATGGCCACCCCGGTGCTGAAAATCATCGCCCCTCCGATTCCCTGAAGGGCCCGCGAGGCGATGAGCACGGCCCCCGAAGGCGCGGCGGCGGCGAGGCCGGAGGAAAGGGCGTAGACCAGGCTGCCCAGGACAAAGATTTTCTTCCGGCCGAGAATGTCGGCGGCCTTGCCGAACGGGACGAGACAGGCGGCCGCGGCCAGGAGGTAGGCCGTCGCCACCCAACCCAGGGTGACGGCCGTCATCCGGAACTCTTGGGCGATGGACGGCAGGGCGATATTGATCGAGGACGACATGAACGGCGCGACGAAGGCGGCCACGGTCGCGACGAGGAGGACGACCTTCCGGTTCGGCATGGCCCCTGCCGCTTATTTCCAGAAATCCCGGGTGAAGAGGACGAGGACGGTATAGATTTCGAGCCGTCCGGCCAGCATGCAGAACGACAGCAGCCATTTGCCGGCCGGGGGGACGGCCTGGTAATTCGCCGCCGGACCGACAAGGCCCAGTCCCGGGCCGATGTTCCCGAGCGAGGCCGTGACCGACGAGAAGGCCGAGACGAGGTCGAGGCCCATCAGGCTCATGGCCAGGGTCGAGACGATCAGGAGGCCGAGGTAGAGGAACATGAAGCCGAGGATGTTGACGACGACGCCGGGAGGGACGCTGCGGCCGTCGATCCGGACCGGGATGACGGCCCGGGGATGGAGCAGCTTTTTCAGCTCGGCCAATCCCTGCTTGATGAGGATCATGACCCGGAGGATCTTGATGCTGCCCCCGGTCGACCCGGCGCAGCCGCCGATGAACATCAGGAACAGGAGGATGAACTGGGCCGAGGGGGACCACTGCCCGAAATCGGCCGTCGAAAAGCCGGTCGTCGTCGTGATCGAGACGGTCTGGAAAACGGAATGGCGGACCGCCTCTCCGGCCCGCTGGGCCCCGGCCAGGACGTTGTCGATCGTCAGGAGAACGGCGAAGACCCCGACGACTCCCAGATAAAACCGGAATTCCTCGCTTTTCCAGTAGGCCGAAGGCCTCCCCCTCAGGCTGTGGAAATGGAGAGTGAAATTCGTCCCGGCCAGGAGCATGAAGACGATGACGACGGCTTCGACAAAAAGGCTGTGGAATCCGCCGATCGAGGCCGTCCTCGTCGAGAATCCGCCGGTGGCCACGGTTCCGAACGTCTGGCAGAGCGCTTCATGGAGATTCATCCCCCCGACGAGAAGAAGGAGGGTTTCCAGGCCGGTCAGGACAAGGTAAACGCCCCACAGGGCCGTCGCCGTCTGTCGGACGCGGGGGGTGATCTTGTCCGGCGCCGGACCGGGGATCTCGACTTTGTAGAGCTGGGTGCCGCCGGCCCCGATCATCGGCAGGATGGCCAGCGAGAGAACAATGATCCCCATCCCGCCGAGCCAATGGGTCAGGCTCCTCCAGAACAGGAGGCCGTGGGGCAGATCCTCCACCCGTTGGAGGATCGACGCCCCGGTCGTCGTGAAGCCGGACATGCTTTCGAAAAAGGCGTCGCCGAAGGAGGGGATATGGCCGGAGAGGAGGAACGGCAGGGCGCCGAAGGTCGAGGCCAGAAGCCAGCCGAAGGCGACGACGGCGAAGCTGTCCTTGACCAGGAGTTCGCCCTTCGGACGAAAAACGAGGATGAGCAGCCCTCCCGCGGCGGCCGTCAGGGCCGAGGAAATGAGGATCGCCGCCAGATCGTCGCCGCCGTAGTGCCAGGCGAAGAGGGCCGGGAGGGCCATGAACGCCCCGATGAAAAGGACAAGATATCCGAGGACGCGGCCGACGATGCCGAAGTTCACGTCCTTGCCCTTGCCCTAGCGCGCAAAGAGTTTGTCGACCTCGGGCAGGGCCCGGGGCACCGAGAAAACGATGACATGGTCCTCCGCCTGGATCCGCGTCTCGCCGACGGGGATGATGATCTCGTCCCCCCGGGTCACGGCGCCCAGGATGGCTCCCCTGGGGAAGTCGATCTTGCTCAACGGCTTTCGGGTGATGCGGGATTCGCCATGGGCGAGGTATTCGACGGCCTGGGCGTCCATGCCCGAGAGCGTGGCCAGGGAAACGACGTCCCCCCGGCGGATGAGCCGGAGGATGGCGTTCGAGGTGATGAGGTTCGTGTTGACGGCCGCGTTGACCCCGATGGGTGCCATGAGGGGGAGGTATTCGCGGCGGTTGACGAGGGCGATCGTCTTGGTCACCCCGAGATGCTTGGCCAAGAGGCTGGTCAGGATGTTCGTCTCCTCGTCTTCGGTGACGCTGATGAGGGCGTCGGTTTCGAGGATTCCTTCCGTGGCCAGGAGGTTGAAATCGCGGCCGTCGCCGTGGATGACCAAGGTCCGCTGGAGTTCATCGGCCAGGGCCAGGGTTCGGTCGGCGTCGGAGTCGATGAGCTTGATGGCCAGCTCCTTTTCCGCGTCGAGAAGGCCGGCCGTCGCCCGGCCGACCCGCCCCCCGCCGAGGATCATGATCTGCTGGAGCTTTTCCTCGGATTTCCCCATCAAGGCGATGACTCCGGGGATGTCGGCCGCGGCGGCGATGACGAACAGCTGGTCCCGGTTCTGGAAGATGTCGTTTCCCCCGGGGATGATCGTCTCGGACCCGCGATGGATGGCCACGACGCGGAAGACCTTGTCGGGGAACTCCCGGCTGACGGCCTCGAGGGACTTGTGGACGAGGGGGCAGGTCGCGTCGATCCGGATGCCGATGAGCTGGACCCTGTTGCCGGCGAATTCCAGGACGTCGGTCGCCGCGCTTCGCTTGACGAGGAGGACGATTTCCTTGGCCGTCTCGTGCTCGGGCTGGATGGCCAGGTCGACCCCCCAGTCGGCCAGGGTGAAACGGGGCGGATTCTCGAAGAAGGCGGGATTGCGGATCCGGGCGATCTTCTGCCTCACGCCGTAGCGAGCGGCCAGGCTGCAGGCCAGGACGTTCTGTTCGTCGTTGCCGGTGGCGGCGATCATCATGTCGGCCTGTTCGATGCCGGCCGCTTCGAGAACGCGATGATCGCTCCCCTGGCCCTGGAGGACCTTGACGTCCAGGCCTTCCTCCGCCTCGCGGCACTGGGCGGGACTGCTGTCGACGGCGACGATGTTGTGGTTCTCCCGGGACAGGACCTTGGCCAGATGCAATCCGACCTGGCCGATGCCGAGGAGGACGATGTTGAGGCTCATGGGCGGTCCGCCTTCCATTCTATCGGGGCCATGGACAAAGTCAAATCCGGACGGCGGAGACGCGGACCGTCCCGGCGGGATATTTCAACACGATCTCGCGGTCCGTTTCCCGGAGGACCTCGCCGTTCGAGCTGAAAGACCAGCGGTTGGCGGCGTCTCCGCCCTGAACGGCGATTTCGACCCGGCCGTTTCGAACCCGAAAATTCGCCTCGACGGGCCCCATCCCGGGCAGGAGCCTCGGCCGAAGCCGGATCCCCTCCTCCTCGGGCCGAAGGCCGAGGATGTGGTGGACGAGGAGAAGGACCATTTCCGCCCAGGTCCAGGGGATGATCCCGACCTGGGGAAAGGGCGGGGCGATCCGATCTCCGTAGAATTCGAACCAGGCCCCGGCCTTCCCCCCCGGCAGGGAGTTCAGCCACTCCAGGACGCGCCAGGCCTTGTCGAAGTCGCCGGCTTCGACCGCGGCC
>VGJF01000055.1 GCA_016867585.1 Candidatus Aminicenantota bacterium
GAGCGCCGCGCCGGCCAGGAGGAAGAAAAGCGGAAAACGGGCCGGATGGCGGAAAAGGGACCGCTCGAGGGTCGCGATCGAAGAGAGGGCGATCACGAATCCGAGGAGATAGGGCAGCCAGCGCGCTTGGAGCTTCGCCTTGCCCGGCACGACCAGGCAGCCGAACGGAATCCGACTGAACCTCCAGAAGACGGCCTGGCCGGCCAGGAGCAGCCACAGGGCGACATAAACCGCGTGGACGGTCGCGGGGCCGGCCCCCCAGAACCAGCCATAGGCGGACCAAGTCAACACGGACAGCGGAAGGATTCCGAGGATGACGACGGTCTTGCGGACGGCAACGAGGTAGGGATTTCGATCCCGAGACTCCGTCAGGCGGAAAATCCAGTTGGCCTCGGGCGCGAAGGGGACGTTCATCCCCGACCGAAGACCCAGGAGGAAGATCATTCCGACGATGAGCGGCGCGGACAGAAAATCCAGGCCGGAAGCCGCCGGTTCCACGATCTTGATCTTCCGCGATCCGACCGAGAGCAGGAGGATGCCCAGGGCGGCCGCCAGATAGCCGGCCAGGCGAACCTTGTGGGCCGAACTCGACCGCAGCGTCTTGACGGTGAAATGGAAGACCGCCCTCTCGACGGGCCGGCGGAGGATCGTCCGGTCGAAGACCCGTCCCAGGGCGGCGCGGACTCCGGCCAGGGGACGCCAGGGCTTCCGGACTTCGAGCGACCGCCGGATATGCTTCCGGAAACCGAAGGCCATCGCCACGAAATCGGCCGCGCCGAGGACGAGGATCGAGCCGAGGCCGATCCACGCCCCGGCCGCATAGAGCGGTTCCGGCCGGCCGATGAGAATCTCATAAAGCGACGCGAACCACATCGGCGGAAAGACAAGGAGGGAGGTCGGCCGGGCGGCCCGTCGGGCTTCGAGAAAGTCCAGGCCCTTTTTCAGGGTGACCGGATCGACCAGGGCGACGAGGATCGCGGCGACGCAGAGAACGGCCAAGCCGAGACGAAGGGCGAGGGCGACGGCGCGGTAGTCTCGCCCCCCCAGGAGCGAGAGAAGCGCCGCTTGGATAAAGAGAAAGAACAGAAAAACGAATAGAAGAGCCGCCGTGACCGAGAGGATATGGGCCCTCATATAGCGGAAGAGCGCGGGCAGGGAATTGCCCGTCCAGCGGGGCATGAAGAAGGCGACCCCGAAAACCGACAGGGCGTTGGCCGCCGCCGAAAAGAGGCCGACGAAGAGAAGGAAGGACAGGAATTTCGCGGCGAAGAGCGTGTTCGGCCCGATGGGAAGCGGCCGGAGATTCTGATGATCCTTCGCGTCCGGAAACAGGACGTCCCATTCCAGGAGGACGGCGAAGGCCAGGATGATCATGAATATCGAGAGAAACGCGATTTTTTCCAACCAGGACTGGCCCACATCCTCGACGAACATGTACGGACTGAAGAGGGTGTTCGTCAGGACCCAGCCGACGGCGGCCAGCGTAGATGATGATTTTCCTCTCCGCGGCCAGGCGCCGGACGAGGTCGCGCAGAATCAGGCTGGTCGTCACGTCCAGGCCGGAAAGCGGCTCGTCGAGAAGGAGGATCTCAGGATCGTGGAGCAGGGCCGCGGAGATGAGGATCTTCTGCCGCATCCCCTTGGAATAGGCGCCGACGGCCGTGTCCCGGTCCCCGTCCAGGTCGAAGACGCGGAGAAAAGCCCGGGCTTTTTGGAGGAGCCGGGCCTCGGGCAGGCCGCGGAGCCGGCCCACGAGGAGAAGATATTCCAGCCCGCTCAGATGGGGGTAGATCTCGGACTGCTCGGGGACATACCCCAGGCGGCTTTTATAGGCCAGAAGGTCTTTGCGGATATCCCGGCCGCCGAAGAAAATGACTCCCGAGGTCGGCTCGATCAGCCCGGCCAGGATTTTGATGGTCGTCGATTTCCCGGCGCCGTTGGGGCCCAAATAGCCCAAGACCTCGCCCGGCCGGACGGCGAAGCTGACCCGGTCGACGGCCGGAAAGACGTTGTATTTTTTCGTGACCTCCCGAAGCTCGAGCATCGTCCCTCCCTCCCGGAACGTTCCTCACTCGCTTTTTCATCAGCAAAAGACATGCCAATCGATGATCAGGCGTTTTTCAAGGGAAGTCGTACTGAAACGACGCCGAAAAAGTAAAGCGTCTTTACTCAGACGGCGGCGGACGGACCGTTCAGGAGGATGATCTCGACGTCCTTCGACCGGTATTTCGCGAAGTGCGGGTCACGAGAATAGATCTTGTCGCAGCCGACCACCTGAAGGCTTGCGATAATCAAAGCATCGACGGCCGGCAAGCCCGCGCTGTAGGAGGCGAAGGCCGCCCGGTCGGCGACCTCGGGGGAGATTTCCGCGATGACGCCAAGGCGCGTAAGAGGTTCCTTGAATTCTTCCCATTCGAAGCCGCGTCGAAGCGCAATTCGCCGCAGTTCGAACAAGGTGAGAACTGAAATCGCCAGACGGGCCTCTTGAAAGATTTGAATCGCCCGGGGATCTCCTTCCCGGAGGGCGAAAAAGAAGCCCGTATCAATCCCGGTCATCGGATTCCCGTGTCCGCTCTCGATGCAGTTCATCCCACGGGCCAAAGTCGGCCGCGCTCAAGAGCTTCAAGAATTCGACTTTGGCCGAATTCATCTCATCCGTGCCGAGGTGAGACTCCACGGCTTCCCTGATCAACCGAGAGACCGATGTCCTATTTTTAATAGCGGCTTCTCGCAAGGCAGCCAATACTTTCTCCGATAGATAAAACGATACAGCCGGCATTTTTTTCTCATAAAAAAAATATATCATATAATGATATATGTCAATACATTAAAAAAAGAACCGCCCTTCAAGAGCGGTCCCTAAGTCAAGATTCAGGCTATTTCGTGGAAAAGACGTCGGGCAGGATCGTCGTCTTCGCCCTGAATTTCTGGCCGTCGACGATCAAGACGACGGAATAATCGCCCTCAGGCGCTTGGAAGTAGGCGAAATTCGGGTCCATCGCCGCTCCGCCCCTCTGGAATCCGCCCGCGCCGCCTCCGGCAAAGCCGCCGCGTTGACCCGCCGCGGGGGCGGCCTTCTTTTCCTCATCCGTTCTCGGGCGCCGGCCCGCCATGTCCCAGACGACGCTGTTCAATCCCTCGTTCGCCGTCCCTTTCAACTCGTTGATGACCGTCCCTCCGGTGACGACCTGAACGGTCACCTCTCCCTTCGGCTTGGTCTTGAGCAAGTAAGGGATCACGATTCCGGCCGGCTCGCTTTCGCCCCGGAAGTTGATCGTGGCCGAATGCCTGCGCTCCGCTTCCCGCCAGCGGATCTTGGGCTCGGCGTCGAAAAGGACAACGTCCCCGTCGAGTTTTTCGGGGGTCATCTGCTCGAGGGCCGAGATGTCGGCGATGAAAACGCTTCGACCGTGGGTGGCGACGATGAGATCGCTCTCCCGGGGATGGATCTTGAGGTCGTAAATCGGCTGGGTGGGCATGTTGCCCTTCGCCTTCACCCATGATTTCCCGCCGTCGAACGAGGCGTAGACCGCGAAATCCGTCCCGACGAAGAGGAGGTTCGGATTCTTCGGATCCTCGCGGACGACGTTGATCGGCTCGTTCGGCAGGTTGGCCGCGATCGACGTCCAGGTCTGCCCGTAGTCCGCCGTCTTGTAGACGAACGGCCGGAAGTCGTCTTGGCGGTAACCGGTGAAGGAGACATACGCCGTGCCCGGGAGGCTCGACGAGGCCTCGACTCGGCTGATCCAATAGCCCGGGTTGCCGGCGATCTTATCGTTGACCTTCAGCCAATTCTTTCCGTCGTCCCTGGTCACCCAGACCAGGCCGTCGTCCGTTCCAACCCAGAGAAGCCCCGGGTAAAGCGGCGATTCCGAGAGCGTCGTGATCGTGCAGTACTGAATATTGCCGTCTCCCCCGCTTCCATTGGGAAGCTTGGTCTTGTCGTTGGTCGTCAGGTCGGGGCTGATCTCCGTCCAGGTCTCGCCGCGGTTTATGGATTTCACGACGATGTTGGAGGCATGGTAGATCGTGTTGCCGTCGAATGCCGAGACGAGAATCGGCGCGTTCCAGTTCCATCGCAATCCCGGTTTCCGGTAAACGATCCGGCTCGTCTCGCCCGTCGCGAGGTCGACCCGCTGGAGAGGGCCGAACTGGGATTCGTTGTAGAGATAGCGGTTCGTCTTCCGGTCGAAGACGTTGTACATCCCGTCGCCGCCTCCGACCGTCGCCCAGTCCTCGAGACGGATCGCCGCCCCGCCCTTCCGGGTGCTCGGCCCCAGGACCGAGCCGTTGTCCTGGAGGCCGCCGGCGACGCGATACGGAGTGGACATGTCGAAGTCGATCGCATAAAACTGGGCCGTGGGGAGATGGTCCGGACGAAACCAGTTCTTTCCGCCGTCGTAAGTGATCCCCATCCCATGGTCGTAGCCGAGGAGCATGTGGTTGGAGTCCTTGGGGTCGATCCAGAGGGCATGGTTGTCGCCGCCGAAGTTGAACGGCCTCCCCCAGGTCTTCCCCCCGTCCTTGGACTCCTGGACCCCGACCGATAGGGCGTAGACATGCTGGTCGTCGTTCGGGTCGACGATGATGTCGGCGTAGTAATAGCCCGGTCCGGAGCCGATGCTCTGCTTCTCGGGGCTGACCTTTCGCCAGTTTTCGCCGCCGTCGTCGGTCCGGTAGACTTCGCCGTCGATCATCCCGGAGCTCGACTTGCCGGCCAGAACTTCCTTCCACCTCTCCTCCGGGGCCATCCCGGGCTTGTTGGCGTTCTCGACGACGGCGTAGAGGATCTTCGGGTTCTTGAGATAGATCGTCAGCCCGATCCGCCCGATGATCCCCGTGGGCAGGCCGTTCGCGAGCTTCGTCCAGGTCTTGCCGGCGTCGGTCGACTTGTGGATGCCGCTCCCGAAGCCCCCAATTTGATAGGTCCAGGGAAGGCGCAGTTTGTCGTACATGGCGGCATAAAGAACGTCCGCGTTTTGGGGATCCATGACGACGTCGACGCATCCCGTCCGGTTGTCGATGTAAAGGACCTTCTGCCAGGTCTTGCCGCCGTCGGAGGTCTTGTAAAGGCCGCGGTCGGGATTCTCCGAGTAGAGATGGCCGAGGGCCGCGACATAGAGGACGTCGGGATTCGTCGGATGGATGACGATCCGGGCGATGTGATGCGACTCGGGAAGGCCCATGTTCTTCCAGGTCTTGCCGGCGTCGGTCGATTTGTACATCCCGTCGCCCCAGTAGGTGCTCCGCGAGCTGTTCGCCTCGCCCGTCCCGACCCAGACGATGTTCGGGTCCGAGGGGGCGACGGCGATGTCGCCGATCGAAAAGACCTCTTCAAAATCGAAAATCGGCTCAAAGGAATGGCCGTTGTTGACCGTTTTCCAAAGCCCTCCCGAACCCAAAGAGGCATAGAACGTGTAGGGCTCTTGGAGAGGCACGGCGAAATCGGTGAAACGTCCGCCCTGGGCCGTCGGGCCGATGCTCCGGTAATGAAGCCCTTTCAGCCATTCCTCCTTCACGGTTTGGCCAAAAGCGCCGGCGAACCCGGCGAGGAAAACGACGATCGCGGCCACGGCCAGAGACTTGATCATCTTAGGGAAACGCATGGAGCCTCCTCAAAACGTTGGGAATGATGTAAAACCCATTCGTTTTTGGATTTATCACAAATGTGAGGACGAAATCAAACCCCTGGGGGCTCTCGGCAGATATTCTCATCGGATATTTGGTAAAATAACGGCGGGCGGAAGATCCCGGGAGGCGGACGATGATCGAGACGAATTTTCCCATGACCCAAGCCATTCGCGTCCTCAAGGACCACGGCGTCCCGTTCACGATCCATGCCTACAAATACGAGGAGCACGGCGGAACGCCGATCGCGGCCCGCGCGTTGGGCGTCGATGAGCATCTCGTCGTCAAAACGCTCGTCTTCGAGACCGAAACGCACGAGCCGTTGGTCGTCGTCATGCACGGCGACAAGGACGTCTCGACAAAAAACCTCGCCCGGACGCTGGGCGTCAAGGCCGTCCACCCCTGCTCTCCGGAGGCGGCCAGCAAGCACACCGGCTATATCGTCGGCGGCATCTCGCCCTTCGGGACGCGAAAACGCCTCAAGGTCTTCCTCGAGAGGTCGGTCACCGACATGCCCAAGATCTACATCAACGCCGGTAAGCGGGGACTCCTGGCCGAGATCGCTCCTGCCGACCTGATGAAGATTCTCTCCCCCGCCCTCATCGAAGTCGGCATTTAGGACCGTTGGTTATCTCTTTTTCAGGATAAGGCCGTGTCCGGCGGGATATAGGCCTGGAAGCGAAACGGGGAGCTTGCCCGAGAGTTCGACCTCGCCGAAGATCGCCCTCGCGGCGACGGTCTGCATCTGGGGTTGGTTCCGGTAGAAACAGAGATAGCCGTCGACGTCGGGGAAATCGCGGAGGAAATAGGGGCTGCCGAAGCTCAAGACGACGACCGGCTTGTCGCCCTCGGCGAGCCGCCGAATGAGTTCGACGTGCTTGGCCGCCAGCCCGACGCTTCCCTTCCAGGCGCTCAAACTCGAAAAAAGGACGCAGAGATGGACATCCGCGTCCGCGGCCTTGTTCAGCGCTTCGTCCAGGCTCTCCTGCCCCGTGTCGCCGTCCGCGTAGAAGACCATCGTCTCGGGCGCCCGTCTTCGGACCGCCGTGGCAAACGTCCTCCCGGCATAATAGTCGCCGGGATCGCTGCTGAGCGAAAAGACGGCGATCTGCTTTCTCTCCCTTGGGAGCGGCAGAACGTCGCCCTCGTTCTTGACGAGCGTCGCCGCGCTTTCGAACGTCTTCTGGGCTTGGGCCAGGGCGGCCTTGCTCCCCAATCTCGACGGCAGGCTATCGATGTCCACCAGCCGCGACCTGTGCAATCCCAGCCTGGCCTTCGCTTCGAGGATCCGGCGGACGGAGGCGTCGATCCGCGCCGCCGGGATCCTCCCCGTTCGGGCGGCCTCTTGGAGGTGCGGAACGACCGTCGCCGGGTCGATGGGGAGGAGGACCATGTCCACGCCGGCAAGGATGGCCTTTTCGGCCGCTTCCGTATTCGAAAAATAATTCGTCACCCCGCCCATCTCCATGGCGTCGGTGACGATGAGCCCTTGGAAGCCCCACTGTTTCCTCAGGAACTCTGTCTGGACGGCGGGCGAAAGCGTTGCCGGCAAATTGGGCGTGGGGTCGAGCGCCGGGACGACGAGATGGGCGACCATGATCGCCCCGACCCCGGCCTCGATGGCCTTCCGGTAGGGAAAGAGCTCGACCCTTTCCAGCCTCTCTCGGTCGGCTTTGATGACCGGCAGGAGGATATGGGAGTCCTGGTCGGTGTCGCCGTGTCCCGGAAAGTGCTTGGCCGTGGCGATCATCCCGTTGTCCTGACAGCCGCGGATGAAAGCCGCCGCCAACCGGCCGACCTGCCCGGGATCCTCGCCGATGGCCCGGGTGTTGATGATCGGATTGTCGGGATTGACGTTGACGTCGACGACGGGAGCATAGGTCATGTGGATCCCGAGAGCCCGACCTTCGAGGGCCGTTCGCCTTCCCATCTCGTAAGCCAGTTCCTCGGAATCCGCCGCGCCGACGCCCATGATCGTCGGAAACAGGGTCGCCCCGGTGATCTGATTTCCCGCTCCGCGCTCGAGATCGGAAGCGATGAGCAGCGGAACCTTGGCCGTTTTTTGGAGGAGGTTGTTGAGGTGCGCCGTCTCGTAGGCGTCCCCGCCGAAGATGATCATCCCCCCAACCTTGTGCCGGACGACGAGGTCCCGAAGGTTGGTCCACTCTTCTGCGTCGGCCGGAAGAAAGTTTCCGGCATAGCGGCAGGCGACCATTTGGGCGATCTTTTCCTCGAGGGTCAGGGAGCGCATCATCCTCGCCACCCACCGCGCTCCGTCCCCTTCGAGGGACAGGCCGGGCTTGACGACGACGGGAGCGCAGCCGGCGGCGGCGAGGCCGGCGAGCGCCAGCCCCGCGAGGCGGATGGGGAGCGACCGCTTGTCCATGGCGAACATTCCTTTCTCCAGATAAGATTTATTTCAGGAAATAGCGGAGGATGAACAGGGCCGAGAAAAGATACACGAGCCAATGGACCCGGCGGCCGCGGCCGGAGACGAGCTTCAAGACGGCGTAGCTGATGAAGCCGAAGGCGATCCCCTCGGTGATGCTCTGGGTCAGGGGCATGAGGACGATCGCCAGGAAAGCCGGAATGGCTTCGCTCAGGTCGTCCCAGTCGATGAGCCGGACCGAGCGCATCATAAGGTAGCCGACGAGGAGGAGCGCCGGGGCGATGACCGGCCTGAGGACGAGATCCCCCGACTTGACCTCACCGGAGATCATCGATGCCAAGGGGCTGAAAAACAGGGCGGCGACGAAAAATAAGGCCGTGAAGACATTGGCCAGCCCTGTCCGGGCTCCGGCGGCGATTCCCGTCGCGCTTTCGATATAACTCGAAACGGTCGAAGTCCCGAGAAGGGTCCCCTCGACGGTCCCTATAGCGTCGGCCAGGATGGCCCGGTTGGCCCGAGGGAGCTTGCCGTCCTTGAGAAATCCCGCCGAGGAACTCACCCCGATGAGCGTCCCGACGCAGTCGAACATGTCGAGGAAGAAGAAAACGAAGAGAACGGTGAAGAAGCCCGTCTGGAACGCCCCGCCGATGTCGAGCTTGAAGAAGGTCGGAGCCAAGCTGGGCGGAGCGGCGACAATTCCGGCGTATTTCACGATCCCCAAGGGGATGCCCAGCAGGGCCGTGGCCAGAATCCCGAGAAGGATGGCCCCCGGAACGCGGACGACCATTAGGATCGAGGTCAGGGCGACGCCGAAGAGAACGAGGAGGACGGGCATGGAGGTCAAATCGCCCAGGCCGATATACGTTCCCGGCGAGGGGACGACGATTCCCCCGTATTCGAGCCCGATGAGGGCGATGAGGAGTCCGATCCCGACGGCGATGGCGTGTTTCAAGCCGTCCGGGACGGCGGCGACGAGCTTGTCGTAGAAACCGACGGCGGTCAGGATGATCTGGACGATCCCGATGATGAAGATCGCCCCGAGGGCGGCCTGCCAGGAATACCCCATCACTCCGCAGACGATGACGGCGAAAAAGACGTTGTGCCCCATGGCCGGCGCCTGGGCGATCGGGTAGTTGGCCAGGAGTCCCATGAGGAGCGTGGCCACGGCGCTGGCGATGCACGTCGCGGCCATGACCGCTCCCCGGTCCATCCCGGTTTGGGAAAGGATGGCCGGCTGGACGAAGATGATGTAGGACATCGTCATGAACGTCGTCGCCCCGCCTACGAACTCGGTCCGGACGCTCGTCCCCGACTCCCGGAGCTTGAAGAATCGATCCAGGATGCCCGACATGGCTTCCCCCTTTCTTCGGCGGATCAGTCGTAGCGGACCAGAGTGAAGATGTCGACCTCGGGATGGGCTTTCCGGATGGCCGGAACTCCTTGGAGAAAGGCGAGGTCGACGACGGCCCCGAAGCCGACAGGGACGCCCCGGAGAAGCTTGACGAGGTCGAGGGCGGCGATCGAGGACGAGCCCGTGGCGATGAGGTCGTCGATGACAAGGACCCGATCTCCCGGCCGGACGGCATCCTCGTTCATCTCGAAATGCTCGACGGCGTATTCGTTCGGCGCCCGGACCGAGACCGTCTTCCGCGGCAGCTTGCCCTTCTTCCGAATGACAACCAATCCCAGCCGCAGCTCCCGGGCGATCGGGGCGGCAAAAAGATAGCCCCGGGATTCGATTCCGACAATGAGGTCGGGCTTCTTATCCCGCGCCCATTCCGCCATCCGGTCGATGACGTCCTGATAGCTCCTCGGGTCGGCGACGAGCGGGGTAATGTCCTTGAAGCCGACTCCCGGCTTCGGAAAATCCTTGACCTCGTAAATCTTGGTTTTCAGCTCATCGATCGTCATCGGCGACACTCTCCTTCCGGCGGACTGCGATCATTATAGGGAATTCATTCTCCTCCGGCCAGAATCGCCTTTCCGGATTCCCGGGTCGATCGTGATCCGGCGTCGGCCGCCGGACTCGATCCGGATCGTCACCCGGACGGCGGGCAGGGGGAAATCAATTTTTTCGCCCCACTCGACGAGGATGACGCCCTCGCCGATGTAGTCCTCGAAACCGAGATCCCGGATCTCCTCCCGGCCCCCGAGCCGGTAGAGGTCGAGGTGATAAATCGGAACGCGGCCCTTGTAGACGTTGAGCAACGTGAAGGTCGGGCTGCAGACGTCTCGGACTTTTCGCAGGCCCAGGCCGGCCGCGATCCCTTTGGCAAAGACCGTCTTCCCCGCACCGAGCTCGCCGATGAGGAAGACGACCTCGGCGCCCTTCAGGCTCCGTCCGAACCTCTTCGCCAACCGGAGCGTTCCGGCCGCCGATTTCGTCAAGAATTCGCCGCCGAGCACGGCTCCCTCTCGTCAGGACTGTCCGGACTCCAGCGACTTGATGGCCGGAGGGAGAAAGCGGATGATATCGCCGGCGATGAGAGCCCTCTCGGACAACCTCGCCGCGGCGAGGTCGCCGCTCAAGCCGTGAAGGTAAACGGCGGCCAGGATCGCGCCCAAAAAATCCGGCTCCTGGCCGATGAACGAGGCGATCATCCCGCTCAGGACGTCGCCCGAGCCGCCCGTGGCCATTCCCGGATTGCCCGTGGGATTGACGAAAACGCGGCCGTCGGGCGCGGCGATGAGCGTCCGATAGCCTTTCAAGACAAGATAGAGCGCGTGTTCCCGGGCGAAGCGGGGAACGAGCTCGAGACGGCCGTCCAAGACCTCCTGCGTCGTCCGCCCGGTGAGGCGGGCGAACTCGCCCGGGTGGGGAGTCAGGACGAGGGGAGCCGACGCTTTCTTGAGGAGGGAAGGATCTTCCGCCAGATCATTCAGCCCGTCGGCGTCGATGACCGCGGGAATCTTGAGTCTCGGAATCAGGCTCCGGACAAGATCGGCGGTCGAAGGATGGGTGGATATTCCCGGACCTATGACCGCGGCATATTTTCCTTCAAGGAGGCCCATGATTCGGGGAAGGGCCTCGGCCGAGAGCGTTTTCTCTTTGGTCTCCGTCAAGGGCTCGGTCATGAGCTCGACCATGGATTTGGCGATGATAGGGACGCATCCGGCCGGCGTGCCGACCGTCACGAGTCCCGCTCCCGTCCTGTAAGCGGCCTTGGCCACCATGACGGCCGCCCCCGTCTTGCCCAGCGAGCCGGAAAGGATGAAAACGTGCCCGTAGGAGCCCTTGTGCGCGTCGCGCTTTCTTTTCCGGAAAAAGGGAGAGACGTCTTTCTTCTCGACCATCTCGAGCCTGAGGCTTTCGTTCTCGAAGAGCGAGGGCGGCATCCCGATATCGGCGCAGACGAGGTCGCCGACGGATTCCTGGGCCGGCGGGAAGATGTGGACGACCTTCGGGGCCGCCAAGGTCACGGTCAGGTCGGCCTTGACCGCCGGCCCGATAACCTTGAACGTGTCGGACGAAAGCCCCGAGGGGATGTCGACGGCGATCTTGAAGCCGGAAGCCTTGTTGATGTCCCCGATCGCCTCGGCGAACAACCCCTCGGCCGGTTTCGTGAGGCCCGTCCCGAATATCGCGTCGATGATGACCGTCGCCTCCGCCAGGGCCGGACGAACCTTCTTCCAGCACAGGTCCGTCGAAGCGTCCCGGACGTCGACGCCGGACTTCTCCGCGACCGCTAGGTTGAGGGCCGCGTCTCCTTTGACCTCCTCCTTGGCGGCGAGGAGGAGGACGACGGGGTTGCCTCCCCGGTTCCGGAGATGCCTGGCGACGACGAGCCCGTCGCCCCCGTTGTTTCCCCGGCCGGCGACGACGACGACGCGCTCCCTCTCGACCCTCGGAAAACGGGTTAGAAGGACGTCGACGATCCCTCGCCCGGCGTTCTCCATGAGGACCGGGCCGGGGATTCCGACCTCCTCGATGGCGATCCGGTCAACCTCCCGCATTTCCGCGGACGTCAAGATTTTCATAACTTCTCCCGGACCGATTCTACCATAAAAGAGGGACGCCCCTCGTTGAAATAGGCACCGGCTTGTGCTATCTTAATTCTCCTTTTTCAAGCTAATATCCGAGAATCTCAAGGAGGTCTTCGGCATGGCTATCAAGATCGGCATCAACGGCTTCGGCCGCATCGGCCGGAACATCTTCCGGGCGGCGGCCGGCGACCCCGCCCTCGAATTCGTCGCCGCCAACGACATCACCGACGCCAAAACCCTGGCCCATCTCCTGAAGTACGACTCCGTCCTCGGCCGCTTCAAGGGCGAAGTCCGGGCGGAGGGCGAGGCGATCATCGCCGACGGGAAGGCGCTCAAGGTCCTGGCCGTCAAGGACCCCGGCGACCTGCCCTGGAAGGACCTCGGCGTCGAGATCGTCGTCGAATCGACGGGCAAATGGACCAAGCGCCCCGACGTCATCAAGCACATCGAGAAGGGCGGAGCCAAGAAGGTCATCGTCTCGGCGCCGGCCACCGACCCCGACGCGACGATCGTCATGGGCGTTAACGAGAAGTCCTACGACCCGGCCCAACACCACGTCCTCTCCAACGCCTCCTGCACGACGAACTGCCTGGCCCCGGTGGCCAAGGTCCTCCACGAGGCGTTCGGGATCGAAAAGGGATTCATGACGACGATCCACGCCTACACGAACGACCAGAAGATCCTCGACCAGCCGCACAAGGACCTCCGGCGCGCCCGGGCCGCGGCCGTGTCCCAGATCCCGACGACGACCGGAGCGGCCAAGGCCGTCGGCCTCGTCCTTCCCGAGCTCAAGGGGAAAATCGACGGGATCGCCATCCGCGTTCCGACCCCCAACGTCTCCCTCGTCGACCTCGTCGCCGTTATGAAGAAGCCGGTCACCGACAAGGACGTCAACGCCGCTTTCCAGAAAGCCGCGGCCGGCGAGCTCAAGGGCATCCTCGCCTACACCGAGGAGCCGCTCGTCTCGGTCGATTTCATGTCCAATCCCCACTCGGCCATCGTCGACGGCCTCTCGACCAAAGTCATCGACGGCCACCTCCTCAAGGTCATGGCCTGGTACGACAACGAGTGGGGCTACTCCTGCCGCTGCCTCGACCTCATCAAATACATCGCCCGGTGACCGCCATGAAGCTCGTCGAAGACCTGGACGTCCGGGGCAAGGCGGTCTTCGTCCGAGTGGACTTCAACGTCCCCCTGAACGACAAAGGGGAAATCCGTAATGATACCCGGATCCGGGCTTCGCTCCCGACCATCGAATACCTTCTCGCCCGCGGGGCCAAGCTCGTCCTCGCCTCTCATCTCGGCCGGCCCAAGGGGAAGCCCGACCCGGCGATGAGCCTTCAGCTGGTGGCCCGCCGCCTGGCCGAGCTTCTCGGCCGGGACGTCGCCATGGCTCCCGACGTCGTCGGTGCGGAGGTCGCCAAGCTCAAGGCCGGTCTCGTCCCCGGCGGCGTTCTCCTCCTCGAAAACGTCCGCTTCCATCCCGGCGAGACGAAAAACGACCCCGCCCTAGCCGCGGCCCTGGCCGAGGAGATCGACGTCTTCGTCAACGACGCCTTCGGCTCGAGCCACCGCGCCCACGCCTCGGTCGTCGGAATCGCCGGCCGTGTTCCGGTCGTGGCCGCCGGCTATCTCATGAAAAAAGAGGTCGACTACCTCCGCAAGGCCATCCACCCCGAAAAACCCTATGTCGCCATCCTCGGCGGGGCCAAGACCGAGGACAAAATCCCGGTGATCGAGAACCTTCTCCTCAAGGCCGACGACATCCTCATCGGCGGGGCCATGGCCTACACGTTCTTTCTGGCCCAAGGCGGGAACGCCGGAAAATCGCTCGTCGAGCCCGACAAGGTCGAGATCGCTCGCGGGATTCTCGCCAAGGCCGAGGAGAAAGGCGTGAATTTGGTTCTTCCCCTCGACCACGTCCTGACGGCGTCGATCGAATCCGGCCGGGTCGATCAGGTGGTCGACGGCCTCCCCTTCCCCGCCGACCTCATGGGCGTCGACATCGGCCCGAAAACCGTGGCCGTCTATCGAGAGGTCATCGCCCGGGCCAAGACGGTCTTCTGGAACGGCCCTCTGGGGGTGTTCGAAACTCCGGCCTTCGCCGAAGGGACGATGGCCATCGCTCAAGCCGTCGCCGTTTCGAAGGCCGTGACGATCATCGGCGGCGGGGATTCCATCGCCGCCGCGGCCAAGGCCGGCGTGACCGAAAAAATCACCCATATCTCGACCGGCGGCGGGGCAAGCCTCGAATTCATCGCCAACGAGACGCTGCCCGGGATCGAAGCCCTCGAAAGGCCCTAGAGGAACTCCCATGGCTCCCCGGAAAAAACCGTTCATCGCCGGGAATTGGAAGATGCACACGACCAGAGCCGAAGCCCGGGCCCTCGTCGGAGAGATCGTCCGGGCGTCCCGGGCGCTGGCCGAAGCCGAGTTCGTCGTCATTCCCCCCTATACGGCCTTGGCGGAAGCGGCCGAAACGATCGCCGGTTCGCCTGTCGCCCTGGGCGGCCAGAACCTCTTCTGGGAAGACAAAGGGGCCTACACGGGCGAAATCTCGGGGCCGATGCTGGCCGACGCCGGCTGCGATTTTGTCCTCGTCGGGCACTCCGAAAGGCGGCAGGACTTCGGCGAGACGGACGAGACCGTCAAAAAGAGGATCGCCGCCGCCCTCCGGTCGAGGCTCCGGCCGATCGTCTGCATCGGCGAGACCCTGGCCGAGCGGGAATCGGGCCGGACATGGGACATCCTCGGAACTCAAATGGCCGGCGGCCTGGACGGATTGGACGAGGCCTCCTTCCGGCGCATCGTCTTGGCCTATGAACCCGTCTGGGCCATCGGCACGGGGCGAACGGCCACCCCCGCCCAGGCCGAGGAAACCCAGGCCTTCATCCGCCGGCAACTCGAAGACAAGTATGGAAAAGAGGCATCTTCTTGTGCTATAATCCTTTATGGCGGGTCGGTCAAACCCGCCAACGCCTACGCTTTGTTCCGGGAACGGAACATCGACGGATTTCTCGTCGGAGGGGCCTCCCTGGAGGCGGCTTCTTTCATCGAGATTGCCGCGGAAGCGATCAAGGCCTTTAAGGAAGTGAAATAAGGTGACCGCGCTCATCACGATCGTCCACGTATTGATCTGCATCATCCTGATTGTCGCCGTCCTTCTCCAGTCGGGCAAGGCCGCCGACCTCGCCGGGGCCTTCGGCGGGGGGGGCAGCCAGACGGCCTTCGGGCCCCGGAGCACGGCGACGATCATGTCCAAGGTCACGCAAGTCTGCGCCATCCTGTTCATGGTCACCTCGCTCAGCCTGTGGATTCTTTCGGGCACGCAAGGAAAGTCGGCCGTGAGCGGAGTCGAGGCCCCGGCGAAAGACGCCGCCGCCCAGACTCTGCCCGCGGCGAAACCCGACGATAAGGCCGCGGCGGTGACGCCTCCGGCGAAGACCGAGACCCAGCCTCCCGCGAAAACCGAGGAAAAGCCTCCGAGCGCCCCGGATAAAAAATAGACGCCCTCCGGGCCAAGGCCTATGATGCCGAAGTGGTGGAATTGGCAGACACGCTAGCTTGAGGGGCTAGTGAGCACTTAACCGCTCGTAGGGGTTCGAGTCCCCTCTTCGGCATTCCCCATTCCTAAGACTTCGAGGCGACCCAGAGGGAAAAATCCATCTCCGACATCGCCCCCGCCGTCCGCCCCATCTCGACGCCCCTTTTCATGACGACGAACGTCGGCACGGCCTGGATGCGAAAGGCCGAGGCCAGGTCGGGATTCTCGTCCGTGTTGACCTTGAGGACGGTGATCTCCCCCGCCCGCCGCTTGGCCAGGCTTTCGACGACGGGATGCATCATCCGGCACGGCCGGCAGGTGTGGGAATAGAAGTCGATGA
>VGJF01000056.1 GCA_016867585.1 Candidatus Aminicenantota bacterium
GGGGGGCGCGAAAGCGCGTGTTTGAGTCCGAATGAAGAGACGATCTTATCTCGCTTTTGATTTAGGGGCCGAGAGCGGCCGAGCGGTCGTCGGGACCCTGGCCGATGGGCGGGTCACGATTCGGGAGGTCCATCGCTTCCCGAACGCACCCCTCGCGGAAGGCGGATCCCTTCGCTGGGATGTCCGCGGCCTCTTCGAGGAGGTCAAGCGCGGCCTGAAGGCCGCGGCCGGCGCGGCTCCGGGGGGAATCGACGGCATCGCCGTGGACACATGGGGAGTCGATTTCGGGCTCATCGATGAGACGGGGGCCCTCCTCGGACTCCCCTACTCTTATCGCGACCCGCGGAACGGCCCGGCCATGGACGATTTCGTCGCCCGTTTCGGCAAGGCCCGGCTTTACGGCCTCACGGGCATCCAGTTTCTCCCCTTCAACTCCCTTTTCCAGCTCAACGCCTTCCGTCTGGCCGGCGACCCGGCGCTCGACAAGGCCCGCCGGCTCCTTTTCATGCCCGACCTTTTCACGTATCTCCTGTCCGGCGTCATGGCCACGGACGAAACGATCGCCTCGACCTCCCAGCTCCTCGATCCGCGCCGGAGAAGCTGGAGCGAAGACCTCATCGCCGCCCTCGGCCTTCGGCCGGGACTCCTTAATCGTCCGCTCAAGCCGGGGACGGTCGTCGGCCGCCTTTCGCCCGAGGTCTCGGCCGAAACCGGACTCGGTGAAATTCCCGTCATCGCCCCCGCCGGACACGACACGGCCTCGGCCGTGGCCGCCGTCCCGGCCGAAGGCGCGGACTGGGCCTATCTCAGCTCGGGGACATGGTCGCTCGTCGGCCTCGAAGCGGACGCACCGCTCATCTCCCCCGAGACCGAACGGCTGAACTTCACCAACGAGGTCGGGATGGAGGGCCGGATCCGATTCTTGAAAAACGTCACCGGCCTCTGGCTCGTGGCCCAATGCCGCCGGGCCTGGAGCGCCGCGGGCCCCCCGAGCTATGAAGACCTCATGGAGGCCGCGGCCGCCTCGCCCCCATTTCTCGCTTTCGTCGATCCCGACGATCCGGCGTTCCTCAATCCCTCCGACATGCCGTCGGCCATCCGGGCGTTCTGCCGCGATTCCGGGCAGGCGGTTCCCGAAACCCGGGGGGCGATCGTCCGCTGCGCCCTGGAGAGCCTGGCCTTGAAGTCCCGTTTCGTCCTCGACGAGCTCGCCCGGATCTCGCCGCGGCCGGTCAAGCGCCTTCATGTCATCGGCGGGGGGAGCCGGAACCGGCTTCTCTGCCGCTTCACGGCCGAGGCGGCCGCCCTTCCCGTCGTCGCCGGCCCGGCCGAGGCCACGGCCGTCGGCAACATCATGGGACAGGCCTTGGCCCTCGGCGAGGTCCGCTCCCTCGAGGACATTCGGGCCGTCGTCGCCGCTTCGACCGACCCGGTTTCCTTCATGCCGGAGAATCCCGCCGCCTGGGACGAGGCCATCGGCCGCTTCCGGGCGGTCGTCGAGGACTCCAGGAGAACCCGATGAACTTCGATTTGGCCGAGAAAGCCTACGCCGTCGCCCGCGAGCAGTACGCCCTCCAGGGCGTCGACACCGAGGACGCCCTCCGAAAGCTCAAGACGATTCCCCTCTCCCTGCATTGCTGGCAAGGCGATGACGTCGGGGGGTTCGAATCGCCCGGTTCGGCGCCCGGCGGCGGGCTGGCCGTCACGGGGAACTGTCCCGGCAAAGCCCGGAGCGTCGAGGAGCTCCGGGACGACCTCGAGACGGCTTTCTCCCTCATCCCCGGGCCCCACCGCCTCAACCTCCACGCGATTTACGGCGAGTTCGGCCCGACGCCTCCCGACCGCGACGCCCTCGAGCCGAACCACTTCCGCGGCTGGGTCGAATGGGCCAAGGAGAAGGGCCTCAAGCTCGATTTCAACTCGACCTGCTTCGGCCATCCCATGGCGAACTCGGGATTCACCCTGAGCTCGCCGGCCAAAGCCGTCCGCCGCTTCTGGATCGACCACGTCCGCTGCTGCCGCAAGGTCAGCGCCTTCATCGGCCGCGAGCTCAAGAGCCCTTGTCTCCACAACCTCTGGATCCCCGACGGGACGAAAGAAGCCCCCTTCGACCGGTCCCTTTACCGGCGTCATCTCCGGGAATCTCTCGACGAAATCTTCGAGACCGAGTACAGCCCGACGCAGACGAAAGACTCCCTGGAGAGCAAGCTGTTCGGGATCGGCTCCGAATCCTACGTCGTCGGTTCCCACGAGTTCTATCTCGGCTACGCCGTGGCCCGGCAAAAACACGTCTGCCTCGACCTGGGGCATTTCCACCCGACCGAGTCCGTGGCCGACAAGGTCTCGGCCATTCTCCCCTTCGTCCCCGGCCTGGCCTTCCATCTCAGCCGGGGGCTCCGCTGGGACAGCGATCACGTCGTCATCCTGAACGACGAAATCCAGGCCGTCGCCGAGGAGATCGTCCGGGCCGAGGCCTGGGACCGGTGCCATATCGCTCTCGACTATTTCGACGCCAGCCTGAACCGGATCGGGGCCTGGGTCGTGGGAGCGCGGGCCGCCCTGAAGGGCCTCCTCCGGGCCCTTCTCCTGCCGGCCGCCAAGCTCGCCAAGGCCGAGCTCGAAGGCGACGGCCTCGCCCGCCTGGCCCTTCGCGAGGAGGCGAAGGCCCTTCCCTACGGCGCCGTCTGGGACCGCTACTGCCTGACGATGGGCGTTCCTCCGGGCGATGAGTTTATCTCAGAGATCGCCCGTTATGAAGCCGAAGTCCTGCGCGGACGGAACGAGGATGCCAAAACGGCGACAAATGTGTTCACGTCGAAGGCCTATGACTCCGGTCGCCTGAAGGAGAAATGAAATGGCCCTGCTCAACGACGAAGTCCGGGAAGCGACACGGAAGAAGTTCGCCGACGAGATGGTGAACCCCGTCCGGATCATCCATTTCACCCAGGAGCCCGGCCGGCTCATCGTCCTCAATCCCCTCGCCGGCCAGGAATGCTTCTTCTGCAAGGAGACCAAGCAGCTTCTCGAGGAAGTCGCGGCCTGCTCGGACAAAATCCGGCTCGAGGTCTACGACTTCAAAGCCGACAAGCTCATGGCCGACGAGCTCGGGATCGACAAGATCCCGGCGACGGTCATCCAGGGCGAAAAGCCGAGCGCCGTCCGGATCTTCGGCATCCCGTCCGGATACGAATACACGAGCCTCGTCGAGGCCCTCATCGACGTCTCCACGGGAGAGACCTCCCTCGACCCCAAGACCAAGGAGGCCCTGAAGACCATCGACCGCGACGTCCACATCCAAGTCTTCGTCACCCCCACCTGCCCTTACTGCTCCCTGGCCGTCCGCCTGGCCCACCAGTTCGCCCTCGAGTCGCCGCGGATCAAGGCCGACATGATCGAGTCGACGGAATTCCCCCACCTGGCCAACAAGTTCGGCGTCTACGGCGTCCCGAAGACCGTCGTCAACGAAACGACGTCTTTCGAGGGAGCCGTCCCGGAGGACGTCTTCCTCGCCAACGTCCTCAAGGCGCCGGCGCCCCCGCCCCAAGCTTGAGGGTATATTCCCGCCGCTCGAGATAGACGTTTCGGCTCTCGTCCGTCCGGTCGAAATACATCGACGCCGCGGAAACGCAAACCGGGACATAGTGGTATCAAATCTGCGACCTCAATCGCTGTCGAACCGCAGAGAAACCCCAGAGCGCGCTCGCCAGCGCTTCGGCATCCAAGGTTCTGACCTCGTCTGGAAACAGATCGCATGCGAGATAAGCGTTGACCCACCAATCTCTTCTCTGGTCGAGATCCCGCAGATGGTCGATGATTCTCCTTTCTTTAGCTTTCCCGAGGTGGCGTTCATGCCATGCCCCTTCAAGGAAAACAAATGCTGCGCGTTCCCTGGCTCCCGCCTTGCCTTTGACAAATTGGTGTGTGTCCAGACGGAGTGTGACGGGGCGCGAAAGAAGAGACGAACACTCGGGGACATCGCTCCTCAGGACTTCCGCGGCCAGTTTTATGAAACGCTGCCAATCCCACTTTTGGCGCTCCATCAGATAGGTTCTGCGCTTTGCCGAAGGGGCCGCCCTCGGCTCCTCAAGTCCCTTTTCGACGGAAACGCCCACGGAGAGGACGGGGTAGTCCTCGGCAATTCGGGCAAAGAATTGAGCTTCAGCGTAATCGACTGCGCCCTCGCGCCACCAGAATGTGTGGCGCCATGCAGGCCCGACGGGGTAGCTGGCTATCTTGACTGCTGAGGGTGATCGACCCATACGAATCGCGAGCCGATCACGAACTTGCTGGGTGATGGACGGTCCCCCAGAGGGGGCCGAGACTCCGAAATACCCACGAAACAGCCAATTTCCCTGAAGATCCATTGAACCCTCCCTATGAGTCGCTAGCTAGCGGTGGGGGCTCACCTGCGCGGCGGCTCTGGCGATGAGCCTCCGACAGAGACGTCGGCGGCAGGCCCAGCCGACTTCGCAACCGAGCATGATAGCCGCGTCAGGTGCAGCCGCGGGTTAGGCACAGGCCAGCTCAATAGTGCACCCTCTCCATCAGCACCTTGCCCTTGCCAGCAAACGCGATGCCCTCCATCGCCAACAACGTCCGCTTCATGTCACTCCCACCCTGATATCCCCCGATCTCTCCGTCCGCCCTTACTGCTCGATGGCAAGGTATGATGATCGGAAAAGGGTTCTCCGCCAATGCCCGCCCTACTGCTCGGCTACCGCCCGTAACCCCGATGTGCCTCGCGATCCTCCCATACGTGCTGACCCAACCGCGCGGTATCGCGTATTCCGCCAATAGGACTTGCTGCTGAAACTCCCCACATACCTCCAGGGCGATCATCTCCAGGTCGAAGACGACATCTTGGCCTTCCAGAAAGCGCTGTACTTGACCGCTCAGTTCGACGATCGCAGGAGACGAAAGCTGCTGGGCGTCGGGATAGTTTTCGCGGATGGCCTGCTCAACTGGCTTTTGCGCTTTGCTCAGGAACATCTGGCGGACTTTCGGCCCAAGCGATGCCTGCCACCAGACGACCCCTATTGGCCCAAAGGCCGTGGGAATCAGCTCGTAGAAGGCCTGCTCCATGCCTTATACCTTTCAGACCAATTGGCAACGAGACCTCCGGCCTGTGCCTAACCATTCCTTATTGCGTTTTTGTTTGCTGGCGAGAAACGAATTAACAACAACGGCAAGTTGATTTTTCCGCAATTTTCCCATTGATTATATTCAAGCATATCAGGGACTTGACGTCAATAAGAAGACGAATTTCCTAAGAATTGAGAACGTGGCATTGAATTTGCAGGGAAATGGGGTGCGGATTCTGCGGTTGCGGCATTATTCGCCTCGCACCCCGGCGGCCTATGCGGATTGGAGCAGACGGTTTATTGGTTATGCGGGCGGCGGGGCCAGGATGCCAACGAGTGAGGATGCCCTGGCTTTTTTGAGCCACTTGGCCACGCAACGGAGAGTCGCGTCCTCGACCCAGAACCAGGCCTTCAATGCGGCGGCATCCTGGTCCACTCCAGCAAGGGCGACAAAGATCGTGTGACCCGGCGCGGGGGTGGCGTCAATCCGGCCGGGCATCGTCAACCTGCGGTGACACTCCACAGAAAAAAGCGGAACGAGCGTCAACGTCTCGGCCGTGGCCATGAAGGTCAATCTGGACATCCAATTGATCCTGAGAGCAAGAGTGCGGAGCTCGAGATGGCCTCGCTGATAAGCTGGATGATCTCCCGGGAGTGATTTCGCCGGGGCTTGCGCTGCAGGCGGAGCCGGAATAACGAGCTCGGGTCGACAAGATCCCGGCGACGATCCTCAAGGCGCTCGAATCCCCGAAATCGGAGGGTCCCGGGGCGATTTGACAGGGGCCGCTGCACCGGGTATCATTTTCCTTCATCCCACCCATTTTTCGCGCAATCATAGGAGGAATTGAGTGGAGAAAAAGCCCTTCAACGCCTTCGAGATGGCCCAGCAGCAGTTCGACGGCGTGGCCGAAAAGCTCGGCCTCGACCCGGCCGTCCGCGACCTGCTCCGCAACCCCCTCCGGGAGTACCATTTCCTCATCCCCATCAGGATGGATGACGGAGGCTACAAGGTTTTTCCAGGCTACCGGGTTCAACACAATGACGCCCGGGGCCCCTGCAAAGGCGGCATCCGCTTTCACCCCCACGAGACCGTGGACACGGTCCGGGCTCTGGCGATGTGGATGACCTGGAAAACGGCCGTCGTCGACATCCCCCTGGGCGGCGGCAAGGGCGGGGTCATCTGCGACCCCCACAACCTCAGCGACCGCGAGCAGGAAGCCCTCTGCCGCGGCTGGGTCCGCCAGGTCGCCAAGAACGTCGGCCACGAGCAGGACGTCCCCGCCCCCGACGTCATGACCCACGGCCAGCACATGCTCTGGATGCTCGACGAATTCGAGAAAATCCACGGGGCCAAGTATCCCGGCTTCATCACCGGCAAGCCCGTCGGGATGGGCGGTTCGCTCGGCCGGACCGAAGCCACGGGATACGGCGTCATGTTCACCGTCCGGGAGGCCATGAAGGAGCTCGGCCTCGACATTTCCAAGACCCTGGCCGCCTTCCAGGGATTCGGCAACGTCTCCCAATACGCCGCCAGGCTCTATCGGCAGTTCGGCGGGACGATTATCTGCGTCTCCTGCTGGGACCAGGCCGAGAAGACGACCTTCACCTTCCGGCGGACGAAGGGCATCGATCCCGACGAGCTCATCGGGATCACGAACAAGTTCGGGACGATCGACAAGGCCAAGGCCAAGGCCCTGGGCTACGAGAGTCTCCCCGGCGACGCCTGGATCGAGCAGGAAGCCGACCTCCTCGTCCCGGCGGCCCTCGAAAACCAGATCAGCGGGGCCAACGTCGGGAAGATTTCCAAGCGGGTCAAGGTCATCGCCGAAGGGGCGAACGGCCCGACGACTCCCGAGGCCGACAAGGTCATCGCCGATCGGGGCATCTTCATGATCCCCGACTTCCTCTGCAACGCCGGCGGGGTGACTTGCAGCTACTTCGAGCAGGTCCAAAACAACATGAACTACTACTGGGGCCTCGAAGAGGTCCTCTCCAGGCTCGACGAGAAGATGACCTCGGCCTTCAAGGCCGTTTCCGACCTGGCCCGGAAGAAGAACGCCTACATGCGCGAGGCGGCCTATATGATCGCCATCTCCCGGGTCGCCGAGGCCGTCCACCGCCGCGGCTGGGTCTGATCCGCCGGTTCGAGCGATGACGCTCCCCCGGGGGAGCGGAGAGGATAGAACATGCGGGAGACGCATTCCTTCCCGAGCGGGCCCCTGCGCGAACGGGTCAAGGAGCTCCGTTGCCTCCAGGCCGTCGTCGCCCTCATCGAAACGCCCGGCCTGACCGTCCAGGAAATCCTCGAGGGCGTCATCGAGCGGATCCCCCCCGGCTGGCAGTATCCCGAGTTCTGCCGGGTCAGAATCCGGTACCGCCAGAGCGAGTTCGCCTCGCCGGGTTTCGTCGAAACGCCTTGGCACCAGCGGGTCGTCTTGCGGGTCCAAGGCGCCCCGGTCGGGTCGATCGAAGTCTGTTACCTCGAGAACCTCTCCCTAAGGCGCGACGACCCTTTCCTCGTTGAGGAAAAAAAGCTCATCGCCCTCATCGGCAGCCGTCTCGGCCGACTCATCGAAGGCCGAGAGGGGGACATTCCGGCCTATGCCGACCCGGCCAGGGACAAGGCCGCCCCGGCGGCCAAGGCGGAATGGGAGGTCATCCTCGGCCTTCTCAAGGAAACCGACCGGATCCTGTACAAACGGGTTGTCCGGCGCCTGATGAACCATCTCCACTGGCAAGGCGTGCCCGGCGTCCAAGGCCTGCTCCTCCATTTCGAGCCCGAAGCCCAGGGCGGGCGTCCCGAGGACGTCCGGGACGACAACCAGCCGATGCCCAAGCGAGACGTCGAGTCCCTGGAAAAGGTGTTCGAGGAGGCCATCTGGATCGCCTCCCTGGCCATGTCCGAGGAGGAAATCCTGGCTCTCATCAAGCAGTGGATGCGCCAGGACAAGCTGGGCTTCTTCATGGTCGCCATTGAAAAGCGCGACCTTTCCCTCCTCGAGATCAAGGAGATCGTCGACCTCTTCTGCCGTTCGACCCTCGAGGACGAGCAGGCCCTCTCGCGGGCCGACGACCTCCAGGCTCGGATCGCCCTCATCCGCCGGTTTCTCAGCGACCGCCTTGAGTTCATCCGGATCGCCAGGGACCACATCAGCATCCACGATTTCGGGCGTCTCCTCAACCGGATATCGGGCCCGAGCCAGGGGTCGGGCCGGCTCGGCGGCAAATCGGCCGGGATGGTCCTGGCCGAGCACATCCTCGAACGGAAAAGGCGGGAAAATCCGGCCATCGGCGATTTTCGCGTTCCCGAATCCTGGTTCATCGCCTCCGACGGCCTCATCGACTTCATCCATTACAACTTCCTCGAGGACCTCCAGAGCTTCAAGTTCTCCCGCCTCGAGGAAATCCGGCACTATTACCCCTATCTCGAGCAAATCTGCAAGCAGTCGTTTTTCCCGCCGGAAATGTTGAACCAGTTCAAGCTCATCCTCGAGGACGCCGGCGAGGGACCGCTCATCGTCCGCTCCTCGAGCCTCCTCGAGGACAGCACGGGGACGGCCTTTTCGGGCAAATACCGGAGCCTCTTCCTGGCCAACACGGGGACGAAGGAGGAGCGCCTGGCCGCCCTGACCGACGCCGTGGCCGAAGTCTACGCCTCGATCTTCAACCCCGACGCCATCCAGTACCGGGCCGAGCGCAGCCTCCTCGATTACTACGAGGAGATGGCCATCCTCATCCAGCGCGTCGTCGGGACGCGGGTCGGCAAGTACTTCTTCCCGGCCGTGGCCGGAGTGGCCTTCGGGAACAACGAATTCCGGTGGTCTTCCCGGGTCCGCCGGGAGGACGGCGTCCTTCGTCTCGTGACCGGCCTGGGGACCCGGGCCGTCGACCGGGTGGGCAACGACTATCCCGTCCTCGTCAGCCCCGGCCAACCCTCGATCCGGGTCAACATCACGCCCGAGGAAATCCTCCATTACGCCCAGAAGTTCATCGACGTCATCAACCTCGATACCCGCCGCTTCGAAACCCATCCCATCGACAAAATCCTCCGGGAGGTCGGGGCCGACTTCCCCTGGTGGGACCGGATCTTCTCGGTGGGCGAGGACGGCTCGGTCCGGAAGGCCAGCCGGGCCCTCGACCATCCCGCCGGCGACGGCCTCGTCGTCACCCTGGCCGGACTGATCGAGGGCACGGGCTTCGTCAAGCAGATGCGGGAAATCATGCGGGTCCTTCGCGAGGCCTTCGGCATGCCGATGGACGTCGAGTTCGCCCATGACGGCCGGCAACTCCATATTCTCCAATGCCGGCCCCAGAGCCGGCAGGAGGAGGAGGCCTCGGTCGCCGTTCCGGCCTGGATTCCCGACGAGCGCAAGCTCTTTTCGGCCAGCCGGCATGTCACGACGGCTTGTGTCTCCGGCATCCGGACCGTCGTCTACGTCGACCCGGCCGCCTACTCCAACCTTCCCACGGCGGCGGCCCTGGCCGCCGTCGGCGACACCGTCAGCCGGCTGAACGGCCTCCTCCCCCGCAAGTCGTTCATCCTCATGGGGCCCGGCCGCTGGGGGAGCCGCGGCGACATCCGCCTCGGGGTCAAGGTCCAATACGCCGACATCAACAACACGGCCATGCTCGTCGAAATCGCCCGAAAGGTCGGCCGGTTTGTCCCCGACCTTTCCTTCGGGACCCATTTCTTCCAGGACCTCGTCGAGGCCAGGATCCGCTATTTGGCCCTTTATCCCGATGAGCCGGGAAACCTCTTCGCCGAAGCGTTCTTCCGGAATTCGCCCAACGTCTTGGCCGACCTCGTTCCCGAATACGAGCACCTCGGCGAGGTCGTCCGGGTCATCGACGTCCCGGCGGCCTCCGGAGGCCTCGAGCTCTGCGTCATCATGGACGGGGACGGCGAAAAAGCCCTCGGCTTTCTGGCCGAGACCCGCTGTCCCCCCGAACCGGCCTCCCGTTGACATCCCGGAAAGGGGTGTTATAATAGCCGGGTTTCATGGCTATCTCCAAGAAAAAAAAGAAGAACCGCGTTTGCGTCCTCGGCCTGGACGGGGTTCCCCACGGCCTCCTCCTCGAGCTCGCTCGGCGGGGCGTCATGTCGACCCTCGGCCGGATCATCGATTCGGGACGGCTCCACAAGATGAAGGCCAGCCTCCCCGAGATTTCGGCGGTCAGTTGGACGGACTTCATGACCGGGACGAACGCCGGGACCCATGGGATCTTCGGCTTCACGGATTTCAAGCCCAAATCCTACGAAATCCGGTACCCGAATTTCCACGACGTCAAGGCCCCGACGATCTGGGACACCTTGGGAAAAATGGGCCTCCGGTCGATCGTCATCAACCAGCCCTCGACCTACCCCGCCCGGTCGATCGAAGGCGTCCTGATCTCCGGTTTCGTGGCCGTGGACCTGGCCAAGGCCGTCTGGCCGCCCTCTCTCAAGGATCCGCTCGAGCAGGCCGGATACCAGGTCGACATCGACACCTTGAAATCCCGGGAAAACGCGGGCTTCCTCTGGCAGGAGCTCATCAAGACGTTCATGGGCTGGCAGAAAGCCCTGAACATGTTCTGGGAGGAGCCCTGGGACTACTTCGAGTTCGTCCTGACGGGACCGGACCGCCTCCACCACTTCCTCTGGAACGCCGTCGTCCACCCGTCCCACCCCCACCACCAGAACGTCCTCGAGTATTACCGCCAGATCGACCGCCTCATCAACAAGATCTACGCCACGTTCCGGAAAACGGCCGGCGACGAGGAGAACATCTTCTTTCTGAGCGACCACGGCTTCACCGGCATCCTCCGGGAGGTCTATCTCAACGCCTGGCTCGAAAAGGAGAAATTCCTCAGGTTCTCGAAGCCCCAGCCGGACAGTCTGGAAGACATCGGTCCCAAGACCGTGGCCTTCGCCCTCGACCCGAACCGGATTTACCTGAACTCCGCCTCCCGTTTTCCCCGCGGAACGGTCAAGGCCCGGGAGGCCATGGCCATCCGGTCAGAGATCGCCCGGAGGCTCGAGAAGCTGGAGTTCGAGGGCCGGAAAGTCGTCCGTAAAGTCTGGGAGGGCCGGGAGGTCTACGACGGCCCCTTGGCTTCGCAGGGCCCCGACCTCATCGTCCTCGGGGAGCCCGGCTTCGACATGAAGGGCTCGGTCAAGCGCCGGGAGGTCTTCGGCCGCAGCCCCGGCCTTCAGGGCATGCACACCTGGGACGACGCCTTTTTCCTGTCCAAAAACGATTTCGGGCCGGACCTGGCCATCAGGGACACCGCCAAGATCATCCTCGACCGCTTCTTATGAGCCTTCCCTTGCCGCGCCTCACCCGGTTCGCGCTATTCGGCGCCTTGTTCGCCGCGGCCGGAGCCCCCCTCGCCGCCTACATCGGGCCGGGGGCCGGATTCGCCTTTCTGTCGTCCTTCCTCGTCTTCTTCGTGGCCTTTTTCCTGGCCCTGTTTTCCTTCCTGGCCTGGCCGTTTCGGGCCTTATGGAGGCTCGTCCGGGGGAAAAGGGCCTACAAGAAAAGCCTGACGGAGCAAGTCGTCTTGATCGGCCTCGACGGCCTGTCGCCCGATCTCGCCGAAAAATTTATGGCCCAAGGAAAACTTCCCAACCTGACGGCCCTGAAAGCCGAGGGAAGCTACGCCCGCCTCCGGACGACGACGCCGGCCATCTCCCCCGTCGCCTGGTCGTCCTTCATGACGGGATCCGAGCCGTCCAAACACAACATCTTCGATTTCCTGAGCCGCGATCCGCGGACGTATCTCCCGGATTTGTCGTCGGCCCGGATCGGCGGTCCCCGACGGGCGCTGAACATCGGCCGGTACCGGATCCCGCTCTCCAAGCCCGAAATCCGCGGTCTCCGCAAGAGCGTGCCCTTCTGGAAAATCCTCGGGGAAAACGACATCTTCGGCACGATCCTCCGCGTGCCCATCACCTTCCCCCCTGAGAAGTTCAAGGGGCATCTCCTCTCGGGGATGTGCGCCCCCGACCTCAAGGGAAGCCAGGGGACGTTTTCCTTTTTCACCTCCGATCCTGCGAAAACAGCCAAGGCCGAGGGCGGAATCGTCGTCCCGGTGGAAGTCAAGGACGGCCGGGTCGAGACCTATCTCTCCGGCCCCGAGAATTCTCTCCTCCGCAAACCCGTCGAGATGCGGCTGCCGATGCGGATCAGGCTGGACAAGGAGGCGGGCCGGGCGACCGTCGAGGTCTCGGGGCGGATGCTCGCCCTCAAGAAGGGCGAATTCTCCCCTTGGATCCGGCTGACGTTTCGGCCCGGCTTGGGGATGAAAATCAGGGCGACGGCGAAATTCCTGGTGAGGTCGCTCGAGCCCCATTTCGAGATGTACGTCACGCCGCTCAACATCGACCCGGAGAAGCCGGCCCTGCCGATTTCCCACCCGTTCATCTATGCCGTCTATCTGGCCAAGCTCCTCGGAAGCTACATCACCCTGGGCGAAGCCAACGACACATGGGCCCTCAACGAAGGCGCCCTGGACGAGGCCCAATTCCTCGAGCTGACCTACGCCAACCACAGGGAATGGGAGAAGATGCTCGAGAACGCCCTGGCCAAGACGCGGCGGGGCCTGGTCGTCTGCGTCTTTGAGACGACCGACAGCATCAGCCATATGTTCTGGCGCTATCTCGACGGCGGCCATCCCGCGCTGATAGCCGGGCCGCGCGAGGCGGGCCCCAAGGTCATCGAGGACCTCTTCGTCCGGATGGACGAGATGCTCGGCCGGATGCGGAGGCGGATGCGCCCCGGGGCGGCCCTCTTCGTCATGTCGGACCACGGCTTCAAGCCTTTCAAGCGGGGCGTCAACCTGAACACCTGGCTCCGCGAGAACGGCTATCTCGCCCTGAAGGGCGGCGCCCGGGGCGACGGCGAATGGTTCAAGGACGTCGACTGGTCCAAGACAAAGGCCTATGCCCTGGGTCTGGGCGGGATTTACGTCAATCAAAAGGGGCGCGAAGCCCAGGGGACGGTCGCGGCCGGAGAAGAGGCGAAATCCCTCCGGGCCGAACTCAAAGCCAAGCTCTCCGGCCTCAAGGACGGCGAGGCCGGAGCGACGGCCATCAACCACATCTACGACAAGGACGAAATCTACAAGGGGCCTTACAAGGACAACGCGCCCGACCTCATCGTCGGCTACAACGAGGGATTCCGGGCGTCCTGGGCCTCCGTCACAGGGAGTTTGAGCCCGAAGATCTTCGAGGACAACACGAAGTGCTGGAGCGGCGACCACTGCATCGACCCGGCCTGCGTGCCGGGAGTGCTTTTTTCGAGCCTCAAGCTCCGGACGAACACCCCGTCGATCATGGACATCGCCCCGACCGTCCTCGAGCTTTTCGGCCTGCCGAAGCCGGCCCATATGGACGGGAGTTCGCTCCTCGATGCGAGGGCGGCGGCGAAACCGGGCGCCGCGGCTTCGCCGGCGAAATCCCCCCTTGAAACGGCGAAGCCGCGAGGCCATAATCGAAAAGAGACGAAACGAAAAAAACGATGAGCGAAAAACGCCTCAGCCGGCGCGATTTCCTGAAAAGCGGGGCGGCCGCCGCCGCGGCTCTCGCGGCCGGGACGAAAGCCAAGGCAGCACCGCGCGCCCCAGCCGCCAGCCTCGCCTCCCGCCGGCCGCCCAGACAAAAAATCCTCGTCTTGGGCTTCGACGGGATGGATCCCCATCTTGTCGATGTCTGGATGCGGCAAGGCAAGCTCCCGACGTTCCGGAAGCTGGCCTCCGAGGGAGGCTACCGCCGCCTGGCGACTTCGATCCCTCCCCAGAGCCCCGTCGCCTGGTCGAACTTCATCGCCGGCACGAACCCCGGCGGCCACGGGATCTACGATTTCATCCACCGCGACCCGAAGAGCTATTTCCCCGTCTTTTCGGCCACCGAGACGACCGAGGCGGATAAAACCGTCCGGATCGGCAATCTCGTCATTCCCATCAAGGGCGGGCAGGTCCGAAACCTTCGCCGCGGCCGGGCTTTCTGGCAGGTCCTCGAGGACGGGGGCATCCCGGCCACGGTCTTCAAGATGCCGGCCAATTATCCCCCCGTCCGGACAAAACAGCGGACGTTTTCGGGATTGGGGACTCCGGACATCTACGGCAATTACAACACCTTCCATTTCTACACGACCGAGTCCCAGGCCGTGAACGAAGACATCGGCGGCGGCGAGATCCACCAGGTCTACGTCATCGGGAACCGGGTCGACGCGAAGATCCCCGGCCCGGTCAACACCTTCAGGAAGGACCGGCCCCAACCCGGGATCGACCTCAAGGTCTATCTCGACCCGTCCTCGCCGGTCGCCAAGATCGTCCTCCCCGGCCGGGAAATCATCCTCAAGGAGAAGGAGTGGAGCGATTGGGTCCGCCTCCGTTTTCCCCTGATCCCGACCCAGAGCGTCTCCGGGGTTTGCCGCTTCTACCTCAAGGAGGTCCGCCCCCAGTTCAAGCTGTTCCTCTCCTCGATCAACATCGACCCGGCCGACGCCGCCCTGCCCATCGCCACGCCGCCCTCCTACGCCGAGGAGCTGGCCCGCCGTTTCGGGCCGTTCTATACAAAAGGACTCCCGGCCGAAACGCAAGCCTTGGACAACGGCATTTTCGACGAGGAGGAGTTCCTCGAGCAGGACGACCAGGTCCTGGCCGAGACAAGGGCCATCATCGACTACGAGCTCGACCGGTTCGAGACGGGCTTTCTCTTCGCTTATGTCTCGAGCACGGACCAGCGTCAGCACATGTTCTGGCGCCTCCTCGATCCCCGGCACCCGGCATTCGACGAGGCGATCGCCGCCCGATTCGGAAACGTCATCGAACGGACTTACGCCGAGGCCGACTCCATCCTTGCCTCGGCGATGGCCAAGGCCGGAAAAGAGACGTTGGTCATGGTCATGTCGGACCACGGCTTCAATCCTTACGCCAGGAGCTTCAATCTGAACACTTGGCTCAAGGAGGCCGGATACCACGCCTTCAAGAATCCGTTCAAACGGGAGGAATTGGAGCTGGCTTTCGCCTCGACGGACTGGTCGAAGTCCAAGGCCTACGGGCTGGGGCTCAACGGTCTCTATGTCAACGAGCGCGGGAGGGAGGCCGAGGGCATCGTCGCGGCCGGCGCCGAAAAGGACAACCTCGTCCGCGAGATCCGCCGCAAGCTCGAGGAGTACCGCGACCCGAAGACGGGCGAGCAGGTCGTCTTGAAGGCTTACGCCGGCAAGGACGTTTACTCGGGCGCTGCGGCGGAGAGCGCCCCGGACATCGTCCTTGGATTCAACAGGAGATACCGGATTTCTTTCCAGTCGCCGTTGGGGCGCATTCCCCGGGAAATCATGGAAGACAACACCGCCAAGTGGAGCGGCGACCATATGGGCGCGGCCGAGCTTCTGTCGGGGGTCCTGTTCGCCAACGAGCCGATCAAGGCCGAAGCCCCCGCCCTCTACGACGTGACGGCGACGATTCTCGACAGGTTCGGCATCGCGAAGACGCCGGAGATGATCGGGCGGACGGTATTATAGAGGAGGAGGCGAGGCATGGCCACGGAGAAAATCAAGCTGCCCCAGGAGCTCATGGACAAGGTCCGGCGCTACGCGGAAATGAGCGGCTACTCGTCGGCCGAGGAGTTCATCGCCCACTGCCTCGAGAAGGAAATCGGCCGGCTCGACGAGTCGGACTCCGAGGACGAAATCAAGAAGAAGCTGAAAGGCTTGGGATATATCGGTTGAAAAAGGGGGACATGTTGCGAATTCTCCGGAATTCGTTACGTGTCCCCGTTTTTCAG
>VGJF01000057.1 GCA_016867585.1 Candidatus Aminicenantota bacterium
TTTCGTTGTTCGGAATCCTTCAAGATGGAGGAGGTCGACATCGCCGGTGACGACATAATCCGCATGACCGCCAACCGCGGCTTCCAGGATTCGGTCGTCGTCGGGATCCCGGCAAACGCGGAGGCGTTCGGGAGGCGCGACAAGATCGCCGCGGAGAGCGAGGAGGTCGGAGAGGGTTTCCCGGGCCCGGCGGTCGATTCCGTATTTGTCCCGGACCCGAGGAAAAAGAAGAACGGCCGCGATTTCTTCGAGAAGGGTTGAAGACAGGATGATGGTGAAACGGCCGTCGCGGAGCGCTTTGAGGATCCGGCCCGGCGGGCCGTCCGGCTTGATCAGGCCGCTCACGAGGATGTTCGTGTCGATGACCGCGCGGATCATCGTCTTTTGGAAGGTCGAACGGCTTTCCGGGCGGCCTTGACGTCGCGGTCGATATCTTCGGCCGAATATTTCGCGTTTTCGCCGGCCATCCTGGCGGAGACCTCATCGAAGCGCTTGAGAACCCCCTCCTCGTCGGCACGGAGATATTTCAGATACAAGTCATAGGGAATGAGGGCGGCTTCCGGGCGGCTTCCGCGCGTCAAGATATAGGGGACATGTTCTTCCGCCACTTCGTCGAATGCTTTCTTGAATTTGCGCTGAAGGTCGGTGACCCCGATGATTTTGTTCATTTTTTCCTCGATATGTATTCAAATATGTATTCATATTAACAGAAAAAAATATAATGGTCAAATCCAAATTAGCGCGCCGGGCCGAGGCGTCTCTTGTCGGTCAGTCTTTCCGCATGAGGAAGAATTCGTAGCCCGAATAATCCGAAAATTTGTTGTACGATTCGATCTCTCTCTCCAGGTTATCGAACACGGCCAGGGCTTCCGGGACGGCCCGGTATTCGGCCCGGACCTCGGCCAGCCGGGTTCTCAGCGGATTGTAGAAATGGGTGAACCAGTCCCTCTTCGGAACCCGGAAGTGGGAGACGGGCGAGAAGCCCGTCCGCTCGGCCCGGCGGAAGCAGTCTTGGACATCGGTGATGTCCGGGTATTCCTTCTCCCAGAAGGCCCGGACCTCGTCCGGCACGTCCTTCTTGAAGAGAACGGCCTCGCTGGCGGCTACGAATCCGCCCTTTTTGAGAACCTTCCGGACGTGTCGCAGGGCGCTCTCGAAACCCACCGAGTAGAGCGATCCCTCGGCCCAGACGAGGTCGAAGCTCCGGTCGGGAAAGGCGAGCTTGCTCATGTCCATATTCACGGCCTTGATTCTGCCGGAGAGCCCCATCCGGCTCGCCTCCTCCGTCAGCCGGTCGAGGAACGGCTGGTGGATGTCGATGGCCGTGACGCGGCCTCCGGATATTCTCGCCAGCTCCTGGGTCTGCATCCCAGGGCCGCATCCGACGTCGAGGATCTTCGGACGCGCCGGCAAACTCGTGATCCGGCGGAAGGCCTTCCGGGTCGTGGCGTTGCTCCCCGGCCCGCCCCGGGGAAGGTGGTCGAAGACGGCGAAGAAATATTCCCATTCCCGGTCGTTCATGGAACTCATTCCCACTCGATCGTGCCGGGGGGCTTGGAGGTGATGTCGAGGGCCAGGCCGGAGATCCCGGAGAGGGGGAGGATCGAGGCTTTCAGTTCGGCGACGAGGGCTTCGGGGAGACGGGCCGGGGCGGCGGTCATCGCCCGTTCGGAGTGGATCGGGCGGACGACGACGAACTCGCGGCCGCGGCCGTCGATTTCGAGCGGGACGAAGACGGTCGGGCACTGCCAGATCGCGTCGTAGACGCCGTGCCGGCGGAGGCCCTCCATGACGACGGCGTCGGCCTCGCGGAGGAGGTCAAGCCGCTCGCGGGTCATCGTCGCGGCAAGGGGTTTGAAGCGGGCCGGGCGCCCGCCGGCCAGGTTCCAGAGGCAGCGGTTGACGCCGTGCACTTCGCGGAAGATCGTCCCGGCCGCTTGGAGAAGCTGCTCCCAAGGCGCGTCCCCGCTCAGCATGACGGGATGCTCGTAGGCCCGCAAATCGGCCTTGACCCCGACCGAGCGGATGGGCAGGACTTCGGCCTCGAGGCCGAAGCGGGCGGCCGCGGCCTTGACCTCGGGAACGATCCGCTCGAATTCGGTCGTATCGGGGATGCCCCGCGAGCAGAGGAGGCGGACGGCCAGGCCCGGTCCGGGAAAGGGATGCTTCCAGACGAGCTTGCGGGGAAGGCCGAGCTTTTCCCCCAATTCCCTGACCTCGACTTTGTAGAGCTCGGCCAGCGGCTCGACGACCTTGCCCTTGGCGATCATCTCCTCGACGAGCGGGACGCGGTTGTGGTGGGTCTTGATCGTGTCGGCCCGCTTCGTCCCGCCCGTCTCGATCGTGTCCGGGTAGATCGTCCCCTGCCCGAGGAGATGGTTTTCGATTCCGAGGCGCCGGGCCTCGCGCTCGAAGACGGAGATGAAGGCGTTGCCGATGGCCAGCCGCTTTTCCTCGGGCTCGACGGCGTCCTTGAGGGCGGCGAGGAAGTCCTCCGAGGCGTCGACGAAGTGGAGGTTCCGGCCGAGCCCGATCTCGACGTAGGTCTCGAGGACGCGGAGGCTCTCGGCCTTGCGCATCAGGCCGTTGTCGACATGGAGGAGATGGAGGCGCTCCGGCCCGATGGCCATCCCGAGGAGTTTGGCCGCGACGGTCGAATCAACCCCCCCGGAGACGAGGAGAAAGACCGAGTCTTCGCCGACCCGCTCCCGGATCCGCCGGACCTCGTCCTCGAGATAGTTGCCCATCGTCCAAGTCGGCTTGCAGCCGCAGACGTCGAGGACGAAATTCCGGATCATGGCCTCGCCGTTCACCGTGTCGTCGACCTCGGGATGGAACTGGAAGCCGTAGCGGCGGAGCTTCTCCGAGGCGATGGCCGCGAAGTGATGGACCTCGCCGTCGGGGCCGAGTTGGGAATAGCCGATTTCCTCGAAATCCGGCCCGACCGAGGTCACGGTGTCGAAGTGGCTCATCCAGACCTGCTCGACCTTGCCCAGCCCCTTGAAGATAGGGGAATCGACGCAGATGTGGAGGTCGGTGTGGCCCCATTCCTTGCCGCCGTGGACGATCGTCCCGCCGTAATGCTTGGCGATTTCCTGGTGGCCGAAGCAGAAGCCGAGGATGGGGATGGGGAGGTCGTAGACGGCCTTGGTGTAGCCCGAGTCCTCGCCGAAGGCCGAGAAGCTCGGGCTTCCGGAGATGATGATGCCCTTGACGCCGAGGTAGGCTTCGATGGGGTCCTCTGGCTGGCGGATTTCGGCATAGACTTGGAGGCGGCGGACCTTGGTGGCGATGAGGTGGGCGTACTGCCCCCCGAAGTCGATGACCGCGATCGTGTCGTGCCGCATGGCCGCCGTCCTTCCGGAAATATGCCCCACTATAGCCGCGGGGCCGCTGGCCTGTCAAACCGGACGGAGGGCGGTCCGTTAATCGGCGATCTTGCCGTCGCGAAGGACGACCGTCCGCCGGGCGATCCTGGCCAGCGACGGATTGTGGGTCACGAGGAGCACCGTCAGGCCTTCGCTCTCGTTGAGCCGGCGGAGGACGCCGCCGATCTCCTCGCTCCGCTTCGTGTCGAGGTTTCCCGTCGGCTCGTCGGCCAGGAGGATCTCCGGCTTGTTGATCAGGGCCCGGGCGATGGCCACCCGCTGCATCTCCCCGCCCGAAAGCTCGGAGGGACGGTGGGAGGCGCGGTTGTCGAGTCCGAGAAAGCGGAGGATGTCCATGGGATCGGCCGGCGCCTCGGCCTTTTTGTAGAAAGCGTAAGGGAGGAGGACGTTTTCGATCACGGTCAGCGTCGGGACAAGGTAGAATTTCTGGAAGATGTAGCCGAAGACCTGGCGGCGGATTTTCGTCAGCTCGCCTTCAGACAGGCTTTTCCGGCCGTCGAAAACGGTCCGGCCGCCGATTTTGAGGCTTCCCGAGGTCGCGTTGTCGAGGCATCCGAGGAGATTGATGAGGGTCGTTTTTCCCGAGCCGGACGGGCCGACAAAGGAGATGAATTCCCCGCGGAGGATGGTCAGCGAGACGCCGTCCACGGCGACGATGTCCTCGCTCCCCCGATGGTAGACTTTCCGGAGGTCCCTGGCTTCGAGGGCGATCCCGTTCGCTTTCGCTTGTCCGGGGCCCATCGTCAGTCTCCTTCGCTCCGGATGGACTCGAGGGGCCGGACCCTGGCTGCCCGCCAGGCGGGATAGATCCCGCTCAGGAGGCCGATGACGAGGATGAGCCCGAGGGTCGTCAGGGCCAAACGCCCGTCGATCGCGACCAGGCTTCCGGTCGGGGTGTAGGGGAGGAGGCGGCGGATGAGGAGGTCGGTCGCCTTGGCCAGGCCGAAGGAGACGGCGATCCCCAGCCCGCCGCCGAGAAGGCAGAGGATGACGGTCTCGGTCCAGATCATCCGAAAGACGTCCCAGGGCATGGCCCCCATGCTCTTGATGATCCCGATCTCCTGGAAGCGCTCGAAGACCGACATGAGGATCGTATTGATGACGCCGAGCATGGCGATCAGGATGGCGATCAGGGCGATCGAGAAGACCATGACCTTGGCCGTCGAGACGAGGCTCATGATCGTCGTTTTGACCTGGGCCATGGAGACGACCTGGACGTCGGGCAGGTCGTAGAGCTTGTTTTCGAGGAGGGCGATGTTGGCCTCCTTCTTGACCTTGATCCCGACGGCCGTGACGTTGCCCTCCTGGCCGAAATCTCTCTGGAGGGTCCGGATGGGGACGAAAATCGTCCCGTCGTCCTGGGTCCCCGAGCGGGCCAGGACGCCGACGACGGTGAACTCGAGGTTCATCTCGGGGATGAGAATTGCGTCGCCGACCTCGCGCTGCTCGAGCTCGGCGGCCTCGTAGCCCATGACGGCTTCGCGGCTCTCGGGGTCCCGGAACCAACCTCCCTGGCGGAACTCGAGAAAGGACTTCATCGCCGGGAACGTCGCCGGGTCGATGCCGAGGTAGGCGCTGATCCCGCCGCTCTCGCCCTTGTTGGGATCGAAGACGGCCTGCATGAGCATCGGGGTGATTTGCTCGACCTCCTCGTTCTTGAGGATGTCGGCGAAGACGGACTCGCTCATGTAGCGGAGGCCCGTGCCGCCCTTGAGCATCAGGGTCGCGGCCTCGTAGGGGCAGCCCTTGGCCGTCAGGAGGACCTGGAAGCCCATGTTGTCGATGTCCTTGTTGAGGGCCGACTCGTAGCCCCGGTTGAAGCCGAAGAGGCTCGTCAGGACCCAGGCCGAGAGGCCGATCCCGAGGATCGTCAGGGCGGTCCGGGTCTTCTTGCGGAGAAGATTTTTGTAGGCGACCTGGTAGACGGAGATTTTCATCATTAACTCCCGAAGAGAGAAGGGCAGGTGCCACATTCCGGAGAATTTGGAACCCGTCCCCATTTATTGTTGAGAAGAAAGACTTGGCAGAGAATAAGATTCTTCTTGACCGCGCGGAGGGTGGCCTTGAAATCGTCTTCCGCCCCGGCGGCCGGGTTCTTGATCCCGGCGACCTTGCTCCCCGGCCGGGCCGCGCCGGAGACGGGATCGTAGGCGTCGAAATCGGAGAGACGGAGTCCGACGAACTGCCTGCCGAAGGACGGATCGCGGAGGAGCTTGGCCTCCCGGTTGGTCAGCTTCTGGTAGTAGAAGGTCCTGATCGTCCCCTCGAGGTCGAGGGCGAGGAAGACCTGAATCCCGCCGTAGCGGCCTTTCTGGTTGACTCCGTGGATGTAGCCGATGAGCTCGTTGCCTTTAAAGACCTGGTACATCGTGTATGGCACGTCGGCCGTCTCGTACAGGCCCTGGAATTTGTCGCCGAGTCGGTCCTCGATTTTGCGGAGAAGCGGCTCTCCGCCTTGGCGGGCGATCGAGACGAAGATCGTCTTGAATCCGGTCGAGCCGGGGAAGAGCCGCCGGACGTCGCGGTCGGGGTCGTTGAGCTCGCAGCCGACCGCGGCCAAAAGGGGCCCGGCGGCGACGGCAAAGGCCGCGGCGACCGCCGCCGCCCGCCTGACTTTCTTTTGAATCATCTCTTTGTTCCTCAACCGGTCATGGCTCGCTCATCGGCCCCATTTCGAAGAATCGATTTTCCAGGTCGTTGTCACCAGGCTTGTTTGTAAAAATAAATCTGAAGAACGAATCGGAAGTCTTTCGCCGCGGAGTCGTAGGCGGCCATGGCCCGGAGCGTCCAGTCGGCCGTCAGGGAATAGGCCGCCCCCAGGGACAGCTCCGCGGCCGTGGCGTTCTTGGCCAGCCTGAGAACGGGCTGGGCTTCGAGCCTGAGGCGGTGTTCGTCGAGCAGGCCGAGGGACGACCGCCAAAAGACGATGAACACGCCTCTCTCGTCGAGCCCGCCGCCGAGCATCTCGAGGCGGTTCTCCCAGTTGTCCCGGACCCAGGACAGGTCGAAGGAGGCGAGGGCGAACTCGAGGAGGGCGTCGCTCATGAGGTGGTTTCCCATGACGTCCTGGATCTTCCCGTAGCCGAACGAAAATCCGCCCATGGCGTTGTCGCGGCTGAAGACGCCCCGCTCGACCCGGGCGGCGAGAAGAAAACTTCCCTTGAACCGGAGCCCCATCCCCGAGCCGGCCGTCATCGAAAGCCCGGCGCTCCCCCAGGATGTGTCCCGGTCGAGGCCGAGGCCCCAATCCCGGTCGAATCCGTAGCCCGACATGGCCAGCGGCTGGAGAAGGGCGGCGTGGCTGTCGAGGGCGTAGGAGAGCCCGAAGCGCGGTTTGTTGTGGCCGACCCAGACGTCGGCGAAATCGAGCTTCCAGCGCAGATAGGCGTTGTAGATTTGGGGTTCGACGGTCTTGAGGCCGCTGCCTGAGGCGTCCGCGTTCCAAGCGAGCCGGCCCTGGACGGCCAGGACGGCGAAATCCCCCCCCTTTCCCGAGAACCGCTGGACGAGGTCGAAACCCAGGCCGGGCTTCTGCATGGCCTCCATCGGACTCATCGAGTAGGCGACGAGTTTCTCGGCCGCTGAGGAGTATCCGCCCACGGCCTGGAATTCGAGAAAGAACAGGCGCGCGCCGGCCGAGGCCGGGCCGGCCGCCGTCGCGGCCAGGAGAACGGCCGCGAGGAGGCGTTTAGACATCGAAGCGGATGCTCCCGTGATAGACGGCCTTGCCGTTGAGAGTCATCGTCACCCGGACCTCCCAGTCGCCGGGCATGACGATGCTGACCGGCAGGAGGTAGTCGTTGGCCTTGTTCAGCTTGAACTCGACGTCCCCCGAGTCGTGGGCGCCGCGCATCGAGGGCATGTCCGACCGGCCGGTGATAGCGTAGGGGACGGCCTGGTTGCCCTTCTTGTCGAAGACCTGAAGTTTGAGGATGATCATCCCCATCTTCGGCCGTTCGTTGAACTCGTACTTGAAATAATAATCGTCGTTGATCGGGCATTTCTTGCCGGGTCCCGGGGTCGGCGTCCAGACGATCTCGTCCTGCCCGACCGCCGCCGCGGCCATGGCGGCCGCAAGGAGGGTCGCGGCGAAAACGGTCGCCACGCGTCGTCGTTTGATGTCAGCCATGGGCGTCTCCTCTTAAATTTGCCTAATCCTATAAATACACTCAATAATAACACGAAAAACGAAACCGGACAACCCGGCTCCGGTTCTTGAGATTCCGGAATTTGGGAGGCATTCGATCGGGTCCTCAAGGAAATACGTTCGAAAAGGCAAGAATGCGAGTCGGGCTCCAAAATTCCATGGATTGAGTCGGGCGCCGTCGTCAATCTATAATGGTCATCCGGGAATAAGACATGAAATCCGCTTGGATGAGGCTGGCGATCAAGGAGGCGAGGCGGGGAATGAACCGCGGCGACGGGGGGCCGTTCGGGGCCGTCGTCGTCCGGGGCGGCGGGATCGTCGGGCGCGGCCACAACCGCGTTCTCCGGTCGAAAGATCCCACGGCCCACGCCGAAATCGTCGCCATCCGGGGGGCCGCCCGGAGGCTCGGCCGGTTCGACCTCTCGGACTGCGAGCTCTACACGACCTGCGAGCCCTGCCCGATGTGCCTCGCGGCCGTTTTCTGGGCCAGGATCAAGCGGGTCTATTTCGGCTGCACCCGGAAGGACGCCGCCCGGATCGGCTTTGACGACAAGCGGTTCTACGACGCCGTCTGCGGACGCCGGAATCCGCCCGTCAGGATGACCCCTTTCGGCCGGGGCGACTGCCTCTCGCTCTTTAACGCCTGGCGGAAAAAGCCCGACCGGCCGAAATACTAGCCGCGGCCGGCTCCCTCCTGAACTTTGAGTTCCGGCCGCTTGAGGTGCCAGTTCGTCTTCGTCTGGTAGGCGTGGGCGATGAGGAGGAGATGCTCCTCGCCGAACAGCCTCCCCGTGAAGCGGAGGCTCGCCGGCTGCCCCTTGGCGTCGAAGCCGTGGGGGAGGCTGACCTCGGGATGGCCGGTCAGGTTGGTCGTCCCGAGCTGGCTGCCCATCAGGACGTCGATTTTGGCGAAGACCTCCTGGAACTGCTCCATCAGCCTGTAGCGGGCCCGGTTGGCGTTGATGTAGTGGACGGCCGGAACGAACTCGTGGAGGCGGAGGGAGGGGACCCAGCCGCTCCGCTCGGGTTCGGCCGACATCTGGTCGAACGTGTCGCTCCGGACGAGGTCGTCGAAGGCCGCCGAGGCCTCGGTCGTCAGGATGAAGTCGATGGCGCTCGACGAGACCTTCGGCAGTTCGACCGGGACGAGGATGATGTCCAGGCCCTTGAGGACTTCGAGGGCGTCGAGGTTAAACTTCCGCATCTCCCGCTGCCGCCGGACCCGCTCTTCGTTCTTCGGGTCGTCGGGAATGTCGCCTTCGTAGTCCGCCTTGATGTAGCCGACCCTGAGGAACTCGATCGGGAATTCGACGCCCCAGGCGAACGGGACGTCGATGACCGAGTTATCCTTTCCGTCAGGCCCGTTGATCGCCCGCAAAACGAGGGCGCAGTCCTCGGCCGAGCGGCAGAGAGGGCCGATCTTGTCCATCGTCCAGCTCAGGGCCATGGCCCCATATCGGCTCACCCGGCCGAAGGTCGGCCTCAGGCCGGTGACCCCGCAGCGGGAAGCGGGCGACATGATCGAGCCCCGCGTCTCCGAGCCGATCGCAAAGCCGACGAGCCCGGCGGCCACGGCCGAGGCCGGCCCGGCCGAAGAGCCGCTCGAGCCGTTCGTCGGATTGGCCGGGTCCCAGGGGCTTTTCGTTTGGCCGCCGTACCAGCGGTCGCCCATGGCCAACGCACCGAGGGTGAGCTTGGCGACGAGGACCGCTCCCGCCTCGCTCAGGCGGGTGAAGACCGTGGCGTCCCGGTCGATCGTCTGGTCTTTGTAGGGGGACGCGCCGAAGGTCGTCTTGTATCCCTTGACGGCCAGCAGGTCCTTGGCCCCCCAGGGAACTCCGTGGAGCGGCCCCTTGTATTTGCCGGCTTTGATGTCCTCGTCGGCTTTGGCCGCCTGCTTCAGCGCCAACTCCTCGGTCAGGCTGACGACGCAGTGGAGGACGGGGTCGTACTTCTTGAGCCGTTCGAGATAGAGCTTGGTCAGGTCGGTCGATTTCACCGTCCGGCTCTTGAGGAGCTGGGCGAGGTGGGTCACGGGAAGAAAGGCCAGGTCCTCGTCGGTCTTGGGCTTGGCGACCTTGGGCTGGGAGTATTTGAGGACCGTCCGCTCCCTCGAGATCTTCGCTCCCGGGAGGACGGGGTTGAAGACCAGGGCGGAGGGCGTATCGTTGCCCAGCTTCATTTCCCGGATGTCCTGGAAATTCTGGAGAAGCCCGCCCTTGCGGTTCAGCCCCTCGGCGATCCGCTTGCGGGCCTCTTCGGAGAGGGGGACGCCGGCGATTTTGGAGGCGCATCCGACCATCTCCGGAGTGATCGTCGCCGCCTCCTGGGCCTGGGCCAGGAGCACGCCGGGCAGGAGCGTCGCCCCCAGCCCGACCGACGAAAAATACTCGATGAACCGCCGCCGATTCAGAGCCAATGGTTTGTTATCTTCCATATGGACCTCCTTTTTTCCTGCTATTCCTCCAGCAAGAGAAATAGCCCTCGCGGGAGCCGTCCTCGAGACCCCGTAGCGGAGGGGGGACCCGTCGGCCTCGCCGACGGGGGGAACCGACGGGACTGGTTCCCCGGGGCCGGGGTTAGAGGACGGCTCCCGCGAGGGCTATTTCTCGTACTGCCAACGCCCCTCCTTGAGCATTCGCAAAACTTCCTGGATGGCCGCGTCGAGCTCGCGGTCGAAGCCGGAGAGCTCATCCTGGGGAGAGTTCTTGACGAAGACGTCGGGGGCGACCCCGTAGTTCTCGAGGTTGATGCCGTAATTGTTGGGCTTGGTCGGGTCGTAGGTCACGACGAGCGAGCCCGGCGTCCGGATCGAGCCGCCGTTGATCAGGCCGTAGCTCCCGGTGGCGATGACCGAGGCGTTCGTCGGGTTGCCGACGATCCGCCCGAGGCCCAAATCCCGGAAGCCCATCGGCGTGACCTCGCTGTCCGAGGCCGAGCGCCAGTTGATGAGCATGACTTTCGGCCCGGCGATGGCTTGCTGCGGCCGCCGCCCCCAGGTCCGGGCCCCCCACCGCGGGTTCCAGTACTCGTAAGGCCGGCGCTCGAGGATGTCGAGGATTTGCTGGTCGATGTTCCCCCCGCCGTTGTAGCGGATGTCGACGATGATCCCCTTCTTGTTCGAGTACTGGGTGATCTCATTCTCGAAAATCCGGAGCGAAGGCTCGTTCATCGACCGGATGTGGACGTAAGCAATCTGCCCGTTTGTCGCCCGATCGACGTACTCCCGCCGCGTCTTGACCCACTCGTTGTACTTGATGTCGCTGAGTGAGGCGACCGTCCGGATCCGGACGTCGCGGGCCGTCGGGCTCCGGGGGTCGGGGTCGGAGGCGACGCGGACGGTGACATATTCGTTGAGGAGGTTGCCGAACAAGGGATAGTAATTGTCTCCCGCCTTGAGGGCCGTCCCGTTGACGGCCAGGACGTAGTCGCCCTCCTTGAGATTGAGCCATTCCTTGTCGGCCGGCCCGTCGCGGAAAATGTGGCTGATTTTGTAACGGCCCCGGTCGGGCGCCATTTCGAATCCCGGAGACCTCGTCGCCGGCCCGGCCGGCCTCTCGGCCCGCTCCGGTCCCGGAGGCCCGCTGACTCCCGTGTGGGAGGCGTTGAGCTCGCCGATGGCCTCGTTGGCCAGGTCATAGACGTCCTGATAGTCGCCGGCGTAGGCAAGGAGCGGCTTGTAGGCCTTTCGGACGGCCTCCCAGTCCGTGCCGTGCATGTTCGGGTCATAGAACCGGTACTTCATGACCCGCCAGCACTCCTCGAAGATCTGCTCGAACTCCTTCCTCCGGTCGACGACGACCTTGAACCGGAATCCGACTTTCTTCTTGTCCTTGCCGGCGAGGTCCATCTTGTAGAGGCCGTCGGACTGGCGGAAGAAGACCGCCCGCCGGTCCTCGGTCGTCTGGAGGCCGCCGAACGTCCCGTCGGCGATTTTCTTCCGGTCCCGGCCGTCGAGGCCGATTGAGAACAGCCCGGGGCCTTTGTCGTCGCTGCTCAGGAAGAAAACCGTCTGGCCGTCTTTCGAGAGGAAAAAGACATTGTTGACTCCGTTGGTCCCGGTCGTGAGCGGAACGGCCCGCCGGTCGATCCCGGCGGGGTCGACGGCGACCGACGGCGGCGTCTGGCCCGAGGCCTCTTTCTCCTTGCCTCGAGCCTCCTCGGCCCTCTTCAGGCGCTCCTTGACGAGCGGATCGTCGGGATCCTCGGCCCTCGGGGTCAGCGAGACCTTGAAGAGGTGGGTGACGCCCGCGTTCCGGTTCGAGAGGAAAACGAGAGTTTTTCCGTCGGGCGTCAGTTCGCCGCCCGTGTCCCGGAAGGGACCCGGGGTCACATTGTAGGCCTTCTTCTCGGCGATGTTGAACAGGTGGACGTCGGCGTTGGCGTCCTCGTCGCGAAGGGTGAGGACGAGCCATTTTCCGTCCCGCGAAAACTCGGCCACGGACTGCCCGCCCGGCGTCTCGAGGAGGTCCTGGACGCCCCCGCTCTCGACGTCGACCAGGAAGAGCTTGTTGGCCGCGCTGAAGGCGATCTTCTTGGAATCCTTGGACCAGACGAACGCCCCCTTGGTCGATTCGTGGGCCGTCAGCTTCTTGCTCCGCCCGCCGGCGAGGTCGAAGAGCCAGATCTCCTCCTCGAGCGATTCGTCCGAGACATAGGCCAGGAATTTCCCGTCGGGGGAATAAGCCTGGTAGCGGTCGCGCCAGGGGGAGGAGGTGATCTGGCGCATCTCCCCGATCCCTTCCTCGGTCGGGACGAGGAAAATTTCGCCGTGATAATCGACGGCCAGATAATCGCCCTTGGGCGCGGGAGCGAAGCCGTCGGCCCGGCCGTCGACGGCCAGGTAGTCGATGAGGTTTCCCTTGGGGTCGAAGGCGAGCTCGACGACGATCCGCTCGGGCTTTCCCTCCGGGACCTTCATTTTCCAGAGGTCGAACTCGCACTCGTAGATGATCTCCGTCCCGTCGGGACTGATCGAGGGGAACTGGATGCCGTCCTTCTTGTGGAACGTGACCTGGACCGGGATTCCTCCGGCCGGGGCGATCTTCCAGAGGTTGAAGAGCCCGTCGCGCTCGCTGAGGAAATAGACCATCCCGTCCGCGCCCCACATCGGCATGAAGTCCTGGCGGAAGCTCCGGAACTCCTCGAGGTTCGTGTTCGTCATCTGGACGATGTTCCCGCCGGAAGCGTCCATGACGTAGAGCTCGGCGCTGGCGTTGCCCTTGTAGCCCTTGCGCCAGTAGCGGGGGGCGATCCGGTTAAAGGCGATTTTCTTTCCGTCCTGGGAGATCATCCCCAGCGCGGCCTGGTCCATGGGGAGGGGGAGAGGGAGGCCGCCCGCCGCGGGGACGGCGTGGAGAGGGCTTCCCCAAGGCCGGGCGCCCCGGTTCGTGGCGAAGAGGACGCTTTGGCCGTCCGGGGTCCAATAGAGGACGTTGTCGTCTCCGGTCATGAAGGTCAGTTGTCTCGGCTCGCCGCCGGAGGAGGGGACGATGAAGACATCGTTGTTCCCGAAGCGGTCGCTCGAGAAGGCGATCCAGGCGCCGTCGGGGGAGAACCGGGGGAAGACGTCCGCGGCGACATGGGCCGTGAGACGGCGCGGGTTCCGGCCATCGTCGTCGGCGAGCCAGATGTCGCCGTGATAGGCGAAGGCGATCCGGCCGTGGGAGATGTGCGGCGTCCGGGCGAACTTGATCGGCGCGGCGCCGGCGGCCAGGGCCGAAAAGGCCAGGGCGAGACCGATGCCCAAAAACCGTCTTGTCATGGGACCTCTCCTTCTTTTTTCGGGAAACGGCGGTCTCCGGGCCGGGCCGGGGGATCAGCTTTTCCCGCCGTTTTTTTTTCGGCGCTTCTCTTCGTACATCAGGTTGTCGGCCCGGCTGAGGAGGTCTTCGATCGAGGAGGGGCTGGCCGGGTCGTAGCAGGAAATGCCCGTCGAAACGCTGAGGCGGAAGGGGGCTTTTCCCGAGGCGTTGAACTCGTCCAGGGCTCCGCTCAGCCGGCCGATGGCCGAGTTCACCCCTTCCTCGTTCGAATCGATCGGGAAAACGGCGAATTCGTCCCCGCCCATCCGGGCCTTGATGTCGGAGAGGCGGAAGGTCGCCCTCAGGATCTCGGCCAGGGCGATAAGGGCTTCGTCGCCGATCCGGTGGCCGAAGGTGTCGTTGACCCGCTTGAGGTGGTCGAGGTCGAGGTAGAGGAGATAAGTCAAAGATTTCCGGCGGTCGGCGACCAGAAGATGCTGGCGGGCGATAACGTTGAACCCCCGCCGGTTGTAGAGGCCGGTGAGGTCGTCCGTGATGGTGACCTTCTTCAGCTGGCGGATCATCTCCTGGCGCTCGACGTTTGCCTCGGCCAGTTTCTTGAGGGCCCGCTTGAGCCGGGCCTCCGTTTGCCGCTCCCGGGTGATGTCGTGGATGACGCCGTCGGTGTAGAGGATCCGGCCGCCGTTTCCCTTCCGGGCCATGGCGAAATCGCGGACCCAGATGAGCTTTCCGTCTCTTCTCCTGAGCCTGTACTCGGCGACGGCCGCCCCCCGCCTGGCGAGATTTCGAAAATGCCGGGTCCGGTCCTGTTCGCTCAAGTAGAACGAGCGCGTGTTCGATTTCATGAGTTCGGAGGCATCCGGGAAACCCAACGTTCTGACCAGGGCCGGATTCATGGCGATGATTTTTCCTTCGGGAGTCGACCGATAAACGCCCGCCGGAAGGTTCTTGATGAGGGTTTCGTAGGTCTTCGACCGGGTGGCCGGTTCCCTCGATGAGGCGGCCTTCTTCACCCGTTCCGTCATGGCCTAGGAATATGCGATTTCGGCCGTCTTGTCAACCGGGGAAAGGGTTTCTATAATGGCCGTCCGGAGATCGACGTGGCCTGGAGTCAAGTCTACGACCCGGCCGGGAACTGGATTTTTTCCACGCTCTTGGCCGCCCTTCCGATTTTCGTCCTTCTCGGGGCCCTGGCCTTCCTTCGCTGGCGGGCGCATCGGGCCGCCCTGGCGGGTCTCGGGACGGCTCTCCTGGCGGCCGTGGCCGGCTTCGGCATGCCGCCGGCCAAGGGGCTGGCCGCGGCCGCCTTCGGCGCCGCCTACGGGCTCTTTCCGATCGGCTGGATCATCCTGAACGTCTTATTTCTCTACACATTGGCCGACGAAAAGGGGCTTCTCAAGGTTCTCCAGGAGGAGTTGACCGGCTTGACCCGCGACAGCCGGCTTCAACTCCTCCTCATCGCCTTCTGCCTGGGGGCTTTCTTCGAGGGCGCGGCCGGGTTCGGCACGCCGGTCGCCGTCACGGCGGCGATCCTCATCGGCCTGGGGTTCAAGCCTTTGGCCGCCTCGGGCCTTTCCCTCATCGCCAACACGGCCCCCGTCGCCTTCGGAGCGATGGGAACGCCGATCATCGCCCTGGCCAGCGTCACCGGGCTTGACCTCCGGTCTTTGAGCGCCATGGTCGGCCGGCAGCTTCCGCTGTTCTCCCTGATCGTCCCGTTCTGGCTCATTTGGGCTTTCGCCGGCTTCCGGGGCATGCTCGAGGTCTGGCCGGCCCTTCTCGTCGCCGGGGCGGCCTTTGCCTTGCCCCAGGCCCTCGTCTCGAACCTCCACGGTCCCTGGCTCGTCGATATCGTCTCCTCCGGATGTTCGATCGCCGCCCTGGTCGCCGTCCTGAAAATCTGGCGCCCGGGCCGGATCGTCCTTGTCGACGGGGGCGTCGAGCCCGCGGAACGAACGGCCGGAAAATCCTCCGCCGCGCCGGCCGGGGCGGGCCGGGCCTGGAGGCCTTGGATCATCCTCAGCCTTTTCGTTTTCGTCTGGGGCGTCCCCCAGGTCAAATCGGCCCTCGACCGGATATCGTGCCCAAGGATCTCCGTCCCCGGCTTGGACAAGGCGATCCTCCGAGTGCCGCCCGTCGTCCCGGCTCCGGAGCCCGAGGCGGCCGTCTTTTCGTTCAACTGGATCTCGTTCACCGGGACGAGCATTTTCCTGGCCGCCGTCGTCGCCGGCTTCGTCATGGGATACCGGCCGGCCGGCCTCCTCCGGGCCTGGTTTCGGACGCTCCGCCGGGTCCGCTTCTCCCTCCTGACGGTCGCGGCGATGCTGGCC
>VGJF01000058.1 GCA_016867585.1 Candidatus Aminicenantota bacterium
CGGGAGAGGCCGAAGATCGGACAGGGACCATGGCAATCCTTCGACAGGCCCATTATCCCATAAAAAACGATGACAGGCAATCCGTTTTGACATATCATGAGACGTCGTTCCCGAGGAGGTTCCTCCGTGACCGAATATGATTTTTCGTCCCGCCGCCCCGAAGTCGATCCCGGGGCTTTCGTCGCCGAGGGCGCCCGTCTGATCGGCCGGGTCATTCTCCGTTCCGGGGCCAGCGTCTGGTTCAACAGCGTCCTCCGGGCCGACCTGGCGGATATCGAAATCGGCCCGAACACGAACATTCAGGACAATTGCGCCGTCCACATCGACATGGGGCTGCCGACGAGGCTGGGGGCCCATGTCACGGTCGGCCATGGGGCGATCCTCCATGCCTGCACGATCGAGGACGAATGCGTCATCGGGATGGGGGCCGTCATCCTCGACGGGGCTATCATCCGGCGGGGTTCGATCGTCGGGGCCGGGGCCCTGGTCCCTCCCTGCAAGTCCTATCCGGAAGGCTCTTTGCTCCTGGGGACTCCGGCCGCGGGTGCCCGCAAGCTGACGGAGGAGGAGATCAGCCGTCACGTCGGCCACGCCCTCGAGTATGTCTCCTTCTGGCGGGCTTACAAGGACGGAGGGATCGGCTTCTTCCGCCCCGTCGCCGGCCCTCAACCCTCTGTCAAGGACGGGGGGGCGTCTTGACTTCATCCTAACCGCATGTTAAGGTAAGGGGGCGGAGGGGTCCCATGCAAACCGTTCTCCCCCATAAGATCCGGAAGGCCCGCGAGGCGGCCCGTCTTTCCCAAGGCGCCTTTGCCCGGGCCCTCGGGCTCTCGTCCGAATACATCTCGCTTCTCGAAGCCGGCAAGAGAACGCCGTCGATGGCCACGCTCCACAAAATCTCTGGTTTTCTCAACCGCGACATCGGCTATTTTTTCTACGAAAAGCCGGCCCCTCCCGACGCCTTCACGCTCCTTTTCCGGGCCGAGTCCGTGGACGACCGGACGCGCGAGGAATTGCAGAAATTCCGGCGCTATTGCGACGACTACCTCCGGCTCGAAATTTTCACCGGCCGAAAACTCGAGCTGGCCCCCCTGTACGGCCCGAACACGGCTCCCGAACACATGGCCGACGAGGAGCGCCGCCGCCTCGGTTTGGGCCAGGAGCCCATCCGGGACGTCTTCTCGCTCTTCGAGTCGAACGGCTGCCGGATTCTCCGGATGCCGATGCCGGCCGACAGCAAGGTCAGCGGGGTGTTCATCTATCTCGAGGCGAAGGGGGCGGCCTTCGCCCTCGTCAACAGCGCCCAGTCCGTCGGCCGCCAGGCGTTCAGCGCGGCCCACGAATACTGCCACTACCTCAAGGACCGGTCGGAAGGGCCGGTCATCGACAATCCCGATGTCTTCGTGGACGAGTACGCCTCTCTCTACCACCCCCGGGAGCCGTTCGCCCAGGCCTTCGCCGCCCGCTTCCTGATGCCTCCGGCCAAAATCCGGGAGATGGTCGAAAAAGAGTTCCGGTCGCAGCGGGTTGGCTTCGACGAGGTCCTTTATCTCAAGCGCTATTTCGGCGTCAGCACCCTGGCCATGCTCCGGACCCTGCGGTCTCTGGGCTACGTCTCGAAAGCCCAGTCCGACGAATTCGCCCGGATCGAACCTGCGGCCCGGGAGAAGGAGCTTTTCGGAAACCTCTCGGACGGAAACGGCGAGGGGGGGGGGACGGCCGGAGCCGTCGGAGGATGGATCGCCAAGTTCCGACGCCGGCCGCTGCCGAGCGACCGTTACAAGCTCCTCCAGAGGGAAGCCATGGCCAAGATCGCCCGCGACCGGGCCCTGCGGAAGGCCGTCCAGAAGACGCTTCCGGCCGGGCCGGAGGAGGCCGGAGGAGGGCTCGATGAACAAAGCGATTAAATATCTCGTCTTCTTCCTGATTTTCGACGCCGTCGTCATCGGCGCCTATTTCGGGTATCGGGCCCTGAGGGGAGGGGGAGGGCCGGGCCTCGCCGGCGTCCCCTGGGTCACGGTCGACGAGGACTTCGAGCCCCGGAACGAGGTCGAGGCTTTCATCAAGGCCGACGCGGAAAATCGGGGGGCCTTGCCGGTCCAGATCCGGAACTTCGGCTCCGACAAGAAGGCCCTGAAGAGATTCAAGGGCCGGGAACTGGCCAGGCCGACCGAAAATATCCTGAACCTGTTCTTCAAGGGCCTGGCCGACTGGATGATCGTCGAGATCAAGATTAAAACCGGGGGAGAGATCGAGGCCGTTCGGACCGTTCTTTACGTCCTCCAAAACACACAGTGGAAGGTCGGAGACTCCGGCTCCCTGCTCGACTAGGGCAGGGCTCAGCGGATTTTCCGGGGAAGGATCGCGACCTCGAGCATCCGTTCAATCTTGAACGTCCGCATCTCCTCCCGGGTGTGGCAGTAAGCCCGGACGCCCTCGAAGCGGCGGCCGGCGTATGTCATCTCCTCGATCGACTCGGGCCGGATCCGTCGGCGGGATTTCGTGTCGTCCGGCTTCAGGTAGAGGATCTCGAGGTCCAAGCCCTCGGCGATGGCCTCCTCGACGAGCCGGCGCTTTTCGGCTCGTCCCACCCGCTCTTCAGCCTTGTCCGTTTGGAACCGAGTCAGGAACCTGACGACCCGCCAGTCCATCCGGATGTGGTGCCGGTCGATGGGCCGGCGGAGGACGAGGCCGCCGAAGCTCCGGCACCGGCTCAGGGCGACATAGACCTGGCCGTGGGCGAAGGCCCCTCGGCCGAGGTCGATGACGACCTTGTCGAACGACTGGCCCTGGCTTTTATGGATCGTGATCGCCCAGGCCAGCTTGAGGGGATACTGGGTGAAGGCGCCCACGGGTTCGCTGACGATTTTCTCGGCCGCGGCGTCGTAGCGGAATTCGAACAGCTCCCAGAGGTTGGGGGCGATTTCGATGACCCCCCCTTCCTGGAGCTCGACGACGACGATGTCGTCCCGCCCTTTCTCCCGGACGATGCCGTCGACCCGGCCAATCGTCCCGTTGACCCAGCGTCCCCGGGGGTCGTTGGTCAAGAGCATGACCTGGGCCCCGGCCTTGAGCTCGAGGATTTCCTCGGTCGGGAGGGAGGAGCGGTCGAACTCGCCCTCGATGAGGCCGGCGTAGCGGCGCGTCCGGCCGGGGAGCCGGGCCAGCTTCTCCCTGTTTCGGACCGCGGCCAGGTCGTTCGTGCTCGTCAGGACGACGAAAAAGCCGTCGTCGGGCGGGACGAAGGCGGGGTCGGTCAGGGCATTGAGCCGGGCCAGCTCCTCGTCCGTGATCGACCGGTTGCGGATCCCGTTGAGGAGGCCGATGAAATCGGATTCGGTCTGGCGGTAGATTTTCTCGAGCTCGATGAACTCCATCCCGAACTTCGGGTCGGCCATGATCCGGGCCGAGAAAAAGTAGGGCGTCTCGTAAGGGGCGGCGAAGAGTCTCCTCTCGGCCGAGGTGACGACGGGCGGGAGCTGGTAGAGGTCGCCGATGAAGACCATCTGGAGGCCGCCGAACGGCTTCTTCGGGCGCGGCCCGTTGAGTCGAAAAAACTTGTCGACACAGTCGAGGAGGTCGGCCCGGACCATGGAGATCTCGTCGATGACGACGGTCTCGAGGTTCCGGTAGAGGGATTCTTCCCCCCGTCTCGGCCGGAGCTTCTTGACGGTGTCCAGGGTGATGCCCGGCTTGAAGCGGCAGAAGGAATGGATCGTCTGGCCCCGGACGTTGAGGGCGGCCACGCCGGTCGGGGCGACGACGGCGATCCTCTTGGCCGTCGCTTCCCGGAAAACTTCGAGGAGGGTCGATTTGCCCGTCCCGGCCCGGCCGGTGATGAAGACCGACCGGCTCGAATTCTCGAGAAGATCGAGGGCCCGGCGGAACGCCTCGTTGAAATCGATCACCGGCGGCAGGGCTATGGGGGGGGTTCGTCAACGGGGGAGGCGGAACAGGATCCGCTTGCTCCGGGTGATCGTCGCCCGGCCCCCGATCGGCACGGCCATGAGGTCGCGGACGATCTCGTGGCCGAAATGCGAAACGGCGAGGATCGGAAGGGGGTCGCCCCGCCGCCGCCGGGCGTCGATGATGTCCCGGACGTAGGTCTTGATGAAGGCCAGGGCCTCCTTTTGGTTCCGGCGGTAGTTGTGGTTGCGGCTGTAGGCGAAAAGGGAGCCGACGACGATTCCCTTGACCTTGGCCAAGACCTGGTGCCGCCGGAGGGCGGCCAGGAGCCGGTGGAGATCCTCGACGTCGATGTTGACGTCCTCGACGAAGAGGATGTGCCGCCGCCAGCTGAAGCGCGGCGGCTTTTGGCGGTTGAGGAAGTTGACGAACGTCGTCAGGTTCCCGCCGATGGGGATGCCGGTCAGGCTTCGCGGCGGGGGAGGGGTCAGCCAGAGAGAGCCGCGGTCGACGACGATTTCCCCGCGGATGAGGGAAAGGATTTTCTTGAAATTCCCCTTGCCGAGCTTCAGGGAAGGGAAATAGATGGCCGGAATCCGGGCCGAGTAATAGATCTCGCTCAAGAGGAAGGTGAAGTCCGAGAAGCCGATGAACAGAGGGCGGCGCTGGCGGATGAGGCGGTAGTCCTTGCGGTCGATGGCCAGGGCCAGGTCCTCGGCTCCGGTGCCGCCGGCGACGGACATGATGAGGTCGGCCTCGCGGACCATTTCCTTGAAAAAAGACGACCGCTCCGAGGCCGGGGCGGTGACATGGTCGATTTCTACGTCGCTCGAGAACAGATGAGGACTTTCCCGGATGGCGGTCACCCCCAAGCCGAGCTTGAGGAGGCGGGCCGTCTTGCGGAGCATCCTTCGCGCGGGCCGGGTGAGCGGGCTCGATGGGGCGATGAAGGCCGCGGTTCGGATGGAACGCTCATTCATTTTCGGGAAGAAATAGGGTAGCAGAAAGCGGATGATGTATCAACACGCCTTCCGCTTGAATCGGATTGAAGGCCGCCGGCCTGATAATCAGATGTATTGAGTCATATCAAGGCATATCTTTATTTTTTATGTCCAGCGCGGGCTCTTCATAACGCGCACGCGCCTTTCTTGTTCTTCTGATAGTACTTCTGGTGGTATTCCTCGGCCCTATAGAACTCCGCGGCCTCCCGGATTTCGGTGACGATCTTTTTCTTGAAAACTTTCTCCCGGGCGATCTCATCGCGGACTCTCTCGGCCGTCCGGCGCTGCTCGTCGTTGGCGGTGAAGATGACCGATCGGTACTGGGTCCCGAAATCGAGGCCCTGACGGTTGAGATGGGTCGGGTTGTGGAAATTGAAAAAGGCCCTGACCAAATCCTCGTAGCTGACCCGGGCGGGATCGTAAACCACTCGGACGGACTCGGCGTGGCCGGTGAAACCGGAGCAGACCTGCTCATAAGTCGGGTTGGCGGCGGTTCCCCCGGAGTAGCCGACGGCCGTCTCCAGGACGCCGGGGATCCGGCTGAACTTGTCTTCGACGCCCCAGAAGCAGCCGGCGGCGAAGACGGCCTCCCCCGGCTTCGGGCTCGTCTTCTCGGAAGCGGGGGCCGATGACGCCTGGAGTTCCGACTTCGGGGCGAAGGTCATGGCCACGGAATTGATGCAGTAGTGTTTTCCCGACGGGGCCGGACCGTCGTCAAAGACATGCCCGAGGTGGGCTCCGCATGAGGCGCAGCGGACCTCGATTCGGCGCATCCCGTGCGAGAGGTCATCATGATAGACAAGGACCTTCGGTTGGACCGGAGCCGTGAAGCTCGGCCAACCCGTCCCGTGCTCGTATTTTGTCCGGGAGGAGAAAAGAACCTCGCCGCAGGCGGCGCAAGCGTAAGTCCCTTCCTCCCAAAAATCGTCGTACCGCCCGCTGAAGGGGGGTTCCGTCCCGCACTCGATCATGATCCGGAAAGCCTCGGGGGAAAGGATCTCGCGCCACTCCTCTTTCGTCTTCCGGACTTTGTTCGGAACCATGGCCTGGTCTCCTTTCAAACTCGCCGCGGACAGGGATTCCGGGCTGAACATCAGGACGTTCAGACCCCGCCAGCCGGCGAGGCCCAGGACAAGGCTGACGGCCAGGACGGCCGCTTTGACCGTTCTGTTCATGAGCGACTCCTTTAATATACATAAACCCTATAGTAATAATATAGTTTAAAAACGGAAAAAATCAAGATCCTCGCCGAAAAAACCGCGGTTATTCTTCTCCCAGGACGGCGGCCAGGACGACCCGGAGGCGATCGTCGGAGAGACGGTAGCAGATCTTCGTCCCCTGCCTCCGGCCGGCAATCAGGCCGTTTTTCTTGAGGATTTTGAGGTGCTGGGAGACGTTGGGCTGAGAAAGGCCCAGGCAACGCTCGATCTCGCCGACGCAACAGTCGCCCTCCTGAAGGCGATGGACAAGACGGAGCCGCGCCGGATGGGCCAGGGCCTTGAAACACTCCGCCGCCCGGGTATACAGTTCAGGATTCTTTTTCGCCGGACCGGCCATGGGACCTTCTTATATTAATCCGATGATATATATTTGGTTCTTTATATGTCAAGCGTTTTTTTCCTTTGACATTTCGATTTCGTTTTATCTATAATCCGGGGTGATGATGCTGGCTGGAGAGGATCCTCCTTAGCCCCGCTTCCTTTTCCTTTTCAAACCTTGGCGCCTCGACAGCCAGCGCTCCTCTATTTCCCTTCCCGAGGCGAAGCCTTCATTTCTTGGGGGGCCCTGTTTTCTCCGGATCCTTTTTCTCCTCCGGCTTCCAGGCCTTCATCCGTTCCTGGAGATGGTCCTTCATCTTGAGATGGGGGATGCCGTCGGCCATCCACTCGGCGGGCGGACGGCCCATGAGCCAGTGGTCGAACCACTCCTTCATCCGGACGGTGTAATCCTTCTGGTTGGCGGCCTTGGCCAGGCCGTGGTTTTCGCCGACGTACTGGAGCATGATGACGGGCTTTTTCAGCCGGCGGAGGGTGTTGTAGTATTCAATGCCCTGGTTCCAGTCGACGGCCCCGTCCTTGTCGTTGTGGAGGATGATGAGCGGCGTCCTGACCTTTTCGGCGTGATAGACCGGGGAGTTCCTCTGATAGGCCTCGAGGTTGTCCCAGTAGCCGCCCGCGAACCGTCCCTGGCTGCTTTCGAAAATGGCCATGTTCCCGCCGCCCGTGTTGAAGTAGATCGAGCTGTACATGCTGATCATGTTCGTCAACGGCGCCCCGGCCACGGCCGCGGCGAAGTCGGCCTGGGTGATGAGGAAGGCCGTCTGGTAGCCTCCCCAGGAATGGCCGTGGAGGCCGACCTTGGAGTGGTCGACGACGCCCGTCGCCGCGGCGGCCTCGAGGGCCGGCAGGACGCACCAAGCGGCGCTCATCCCGGGATCGTTGACCTTGTAGGCGATGTCGGGCATGAGGACGGCGTACCCGTTCGAGGTGTAGGCGGACTTGTTGAAGCCGTTGGCGCTCGGCGAGGTGTAGCGGTTCAGGCCCTGGGAGGTTCTCTCGTAGTAATAGACAACGGTCGGATACTTCTTCCCTTTTTCATAGTTGGCGGGGAGGAAAAGGGCGCCCTGAAGCTTGACGTCCTTGCCGCTCCTGGGGTCCATCTTGTAGTCGACGAGGATCGAGCCCGAAGACCAGAGGACATCTTTCTGCTGGGGGTTGGCGTCCGTGAGCTTCGTCGCGTTCTTGAAGGCCGCGTCGGTCACGTGCCAGTTCGGATAATCCTGGAAGGTGTCGCGGGTATAGAAATAAGCCTCGGCCTTCCGGGCCTTCAGCGGGAATCCGAAGCCGGCGTCCTCCCAGAGGAGGACCGTGACCCCGGGCTTCCCCTTGTCGATCCGCCCGACTCCGCCCTTTTTCGTCCATTCGCCGTAGAGGGCGACGTATTGGGGCTTGGACAGATCGATCCCTTCGTCCTCGGGATCGAGGGAGGACAGCGTCCGGTAGCGGATCTGGTCCTTCCGGCCGTTGACGGTCAGGTTTCTCCCCGGCCCGCCGTGAACGGGGACGGCCCAGATGTCCCAGCCGTCCCTCAGGAAGACCGTCTTCCCGTCGGCCGACCAGCCGATGGGAAAATCGGGCGGGTTCTTGACGTTGTGGTCGTCGTCCTCGTTGATGAAGTCCGCCGGGGTGTCCCGGGTGATGTTGTGAGACAGGCCCGCGGCCATGTCATGCGTGAAGAAGGCCCCGTCCTCGAAGTAGAGAAAGTGCGTCCCGTCCGTCGAAGGCATGAACATCCAGCGGTTTTTCTTCAGGGCGAGCTTGCGGGACCCCGTCTTGAGGTCGACGACATAGACGTCCTGGTGGCGCCGCCCGTCGAGGTTGGCGTCGAGCTCGTAGTCGCGGTTGTCCCGCCCGACGGCGAAGAGGCCCTTGGGGGCGGCCTCGACCTGGCGGAGGTCGTCGTCGGCCAGGCGGAGAAATTTCTTCTCGGCGACGCGGTATCCGGCCAGGTAGCTGAAGCTTTGATCCCGGCCGGCCTCGACCTGCTGCTGGGACTGGAGCCTCTTGTCGAGGTGGTGCCAGAGGACGAGGTCGGGCATGTCCTCGTCGGCCTCGCTCCCGGGTCCGGCGGATACGCCGGTTCCGGTCCCCTCCGCGGGCCCCGCGGCTGGCCCGGCCGGCGCGCCCTCGGCTTTCTTCTTCGGCTCGTGAATCCCGAAGAGGAGAGCGTCGAAAGACTCCGTCCATTGGGGAGGCCGGTTGGGGCTGATGGTCATGCCCGCCGGGAAGCTCTTGTCCTCCTTGGGGTCGTATAAGACTTTTTGGATTCCCGCCGGCTTTCCCTTGGCGGATGGCGGCCCGGCGGCGAATCCGGTGAATCCAAGGAGGGCGTGGAATTTGTCCTCGTAGGCCTTGTCCTCCTTGCCCTTGAGGCAGGCCAGGGCTTCGCCCTTCGGTGACCAGCGGAGGCTCCTGTAGATGGCCTTGTCGTTATCGAGGGGGAGAATGACTCCGGCATTCATGTCCCGGACGGCGACTCCGTTTCCGGACATCCCGTAGGCGTCGATGACCATCGCCAGCCAGCGGCCTTTCTTGTCGAAGGCGAACTCGGCGACGTTGCCCAGCATGGTCTCCTTCCCCGTCCCGAGCTCCCGGAGGAGGAGGTCGGATCCGGACCACTTCTCCCGCTCGCGGTCCTGCCCTTCCGGAGCGGCCTTGTGGAGGGCGATCCAGCCGGGATTTTCCCCCGAGAAGGAGAACCCCCGGATCTTCTCGTATTCGGCCTTATCGCCCGTCGCCAGGTCGACGACGACGGCCTTGTTGTAAAGGCGCTTGCGCTCTTTCCGCAGCTTTTTCGCCTCTTGGAAGTCGGGGGGGGCGAGGAAAGCCCCGAATTTTCCGTCTTCCGATACGGCGACCTGGCCCATTCGCCCCGCCCCGGCCGGAAACTTGTGCTCCCTGCCTCCCCCCGTTTCGCGGAAGAGGACCTCGCCGTCTCCTTCCTGAGGGGCGATCCGGCAGCCGATCCACTTTCCGTCGGGCGATACCGTGAAGCCGGATATCGACCGCCAGGCCAGGATGTCGAGAAGGCCGATCGGCCGGGGCGTCTGGGGCGCCGCCTTGGTTTCGGGTTGGGGCGCTTGCGCCTGATCGGCCGAGACGGCGACGGCCGCCGCCAGGCCGACGACAAGGGACAGCCGGATCATCGTCTTTTTCATGGGTCCTCCTTGAGCGAGATGTTTCATCGCGGGAGCGAAATCCTCATCATACCCAAAAGCGGAGGTTGAGACAATGAAACGGCCGACCGAGGCCGGCGCCGAGGAGGGAGAGGACGGTTGACCTCGATTTTCCGGTATAATGCTCGATGGACGGTTCGCGGCGTCGGTAACGCGCCGCGGCCGGCCGGCGTATCTCATGTGAGAGGAAATCCAAGCCGATGAAAAAAAGGGCGATGACGCTGTGGCTGGCCGCGGTCCTGGCGGGCTGCGCCCCCGCGGTCAAGAACAAGATCGACGCCGGGCCGGCCGCGGCCGAAATCGAAAACGCCCTGGCCGCGGCCTCGGCCGCGGCCGAGCGGGGGACCTATCTCGGTTTGAAGGAGGCCGGCCGTCTCTACGGGGAACTCTACGGATCGGCCCGGACGAGAAGGGCCGTGGCCCCGGCCTATGCCCATGCCCTCTTTCGGCTGGCCCTGCGGGAGAAGGAAATCGGCATCCCGGGAGGAGCCTCTCTCTTGGCCTGCAGCCGTCTCGTCGAGGAGAATCCCTCTCTCGCCGGCTGGGCGGCATGGCTGGTCTTGGCGGATACGATCCCTTCGCGGATCAAGGGGGTCGTCAAGGACGTCGTCTTGTCGGCTTCCACCCTCCCGGCCCGGCCCGAAGCCGCCCGGAACTGGCAGGAGGAGATGAAGAGGCGGGCCGAGGAGGCGCAAAAAACAGAGGACGACCTCAAGCAGAAATCGCTCCAGGACGAATTTTTCGCCTACCTGTTCCTCGCCCGTCGCTGCGCCTCGGCTTCCCTTTACGACAAGAAAGACGATGTGGACCAGGTCCTGCGGCGGTTCCCCGAATCGCTCCAAATCCGGTACCGGGCCGCCTTTTGCCCCCAGCAGGACGAGGCGGCCTTGAAGGCCGTCCTCGAGGCCGAGCCCGATTTCGTCGAGGTCCACGGGCTTTTGGGCGAGGCCGCCGTCGGACGCGGGCAGCTCTTGACGGCCGAAAACAACCTCCTGCGGGCCTATGAGAAGATCCCCGAGTCGCCCCACTACGCGATCCTCTTGGCCAGCATCTATTTCTTGACCGAGGAGTTCGAGCGGTCGATCGAGTTCTGCGACCGGGCGATCGACATCGTCCCCGAGTACCGGGACGCCTACCTGACCAAGGCCATCAGCCTGAGCTATCTCGAACGCTGCCGGGACGCCGTCGACGTCCTGAACAAAATCGTGGCCATGCAGTACTATCTCCTGGGCGAAAGCCACTACTGGCTGGCCTGGAACCACCACGAACTCAAGGACAACGCTCAGGCCCAGCTCCATATCGAGGAGTCGAAGGGACGGCTGCCGACGAATTCCGAGGTCTTCGGCCTGGCCGGGACGATCGCCTTGGAAAACGGCGAAATCGACCGGGCCGAAAAGGAATTCACCGAGGCCTTGAAGTACAACGAGGCGAACACCGAGGCCCTCTTCGGCCTGGCCGCCGTCGCCGACAGGCGCGGGCGCTGGGCGGACGGGGCGGCCTTCTATGAGAAGGCGGCCGGGGCCCTGACCAGGAACGAAGCCGCCCTTGAGGACAAAATCGCCCAGATCAAGGCGGCCGAGATGGACGACACCCGCCGGGCGAAGATGATCGGCAGGCAGGAAAAGCAGCTCCGGGTCGTCCGGGCGACCCGGGCCCTGGCCTATTTCAACGGCGCGGCCGACTGGGCCAACGCGGGAAAAGCCGAGCTGGCCCTCCCCCTGGCCGAAAAAGCGGCCGCCCATCCCCAATTCCGGGAGAAGGCGGCGGACCTTCTCTCCCGCCTCAAAAAAACAGCCTAAACAGAAAAAATCCGAGCGGCGTACTATAGACGGGGCCCGCCAATGGGCATGAGCCTCGTGGAAGAGAAGGCGACGATCGCGGCCTGTCTCGCGGGACAGGGAGAGGAATTCCGTCTTCTCGTGGACGCCTACAAATCCCAAACGATGGCCATGGCCATGAACGTCCTGGGGAACCGTCAGGACGCCGAGGACGTCTGCCAGGAGGCCTACATCCAGGCCTACCGCCATCTGGCCCGGTTCGACCCGGCAAGGAGCTTCCGGACCTGGATCCTGACCATCCTCTACCGCCGCTGCCTGGATGTCCTGAAGCGGAAAAGACGCTTCCGGACGGCCTTCCAGAGACTGTCTCACGAACCCGCCTTAAAGAACAAAACGATGGACGAGGTTCCGGCCGAACGCGGGGACCTTGCCCGGATCGTTCAAGGGAGGCTCAGCCCAAAGGAAAGGGCGGCCGTTTCTCTGTGGGCCAATGAGGGTTTGAACTCGGCCGAGATCTCCGGGATCATCGGCTGTTCGCCCTCGACGGCGCGGGTCTGCCTTTTCAACGCCCGCCGAAAAATCAAGACCATCCTGGAGAAGAGAGATGCTGGGGCACGCTGAGGTTGTCGGGTTTCTCTTCCGCCTCGTCCGGTTCCGGAGACTCCGAGACCGGATTTGGCGGCACATCGAAAGCTGTCCGTCCTGTCAGGCGCGGCTCGCCGGCCGCGAGGACGCCCGTCGCGTCCTCTTCCGGGCCGACGATGCGGGCGGCCTGGACGGACTGTGGCCCGCCGTTCGAAGGGCGATCAGCGATGCGGCGGTCAAGCCGGTCCCGGCGTCCGCTTTCACGGCGGCGCCCTCCGGCCGCCGGAACGCCTGGCGATGGGCGGCAGCCGTTGGAGGCCTCGCCGCGGCCGCTCTTTTGACGGTCGGGATAATCCGGACGTTCATGTCGGGGACGGTCCGGGCTCCGGCCTTCGCCGGGGCGAATGGGGGATTGCGGATTGAATATGCCCGCATCGCCGGCCAAACGGCCCAGACGATCATCGTCCGCGAGAAAAACCCGGACATGATCATCGTCTGGGTCGAAAAGATATAAAAGGAGGTCGCCTATGTTACGTCGAGGATTGTTTTTTGGGATTTTCGTATTCGCGACAATGACGGCCGTTTCGGCGGGGGCCCAGACAGGCCCGCTCTATCTCGAGCGATGCAACATGAAGATGAGGGTTTTCGAAGGCCTGGCCGAGGGCCAGGCCGCGCCGGCGACGGCCGTGACGTCATCGTCGTTGACGCACACGGTTTCGGCCACGATCCAGCCCGACGAGGACCTCGAGGCTCAGCGGAAGCGGATCCAACAGGTCTTCAACCTGAAGTCGGTCAAGCAGCTGACCGAGACGAACCTCGTCTGGGAAAACGGGAAGCTCGACAAGGCTTTCCATTTCTTCCGGATCGGCGATAGAACGTATCTCGTCCAGGTCGCGCCGACCGACGTCGCCCAGAGGAAATTCCGGGTCGAGGTCCTCGAGCAAAACGACGGTTCGAGGGCCGGCCTTCTCGACACGGAAGCCGGCTTCCCGAAGAATATCTGGTCGGTCTTCGGATTCCGAGACGCCCAGGGCCGGTCCTATTTCGTCTCCCTCCACATTCTCGAATGGGTTGTCGAAGGGAAAGCTCCCGTTCCGCCGAAGCCGGCCCTCGCCCCCGGGACTCCCATTCCGGCCGAAGGCCCCGTCCGGGCGGTCGGCGAGGTTCGCCCGCCGCGGCTGGTCAAGATGGTCGAGCCGGTATACCCTCCGCTGGCTCGCCAAGCCCGGGTCGAGGGCATCGTCATCCTCGAGGTCACGACCGACATCCATGGCCGGGTCATGAACGCCAAGGTCCTGCGCTCGATCCCGCTCCTCGACCAGGCGGCGATCGACGCCGTCCGCCAGTGGGTCTACGAACCGGCGGTCATCCAGGGACGGCCGCGCGAGATCACCTTCACCGTGACCGTCCGCTTCACCCTCGATGAGCGGGTCATGGGGCCCCAGACGGCGATCACGTATCAACCCGCCGATGCCCGGTTCGCCCTCAGGGCGGCCAAGGAGGTCCAAGCGGTCTACCCTGAAACCGCCCTCCGGGTCAACGCCCAGGGGACGGTCCTCCTCGAAGGGGTGATCGAAGAAACCGGAAAAGTGTCGGCCGTCAAGGTCCTCCGTTCCGTCCAGCCGGCCCTCGACCGGGCGGCCGAGAACGCCATCAAGGAATGGAGGTTCGAACCGGTCCTCGAAGGAGGGAAGACCAAAACCGCGGCCGTGATCTTTTCGGTGAAATTCTGGATCAGTGAGAGTCCTTCGATCGTCGCCCGGGTCGGCGGGGTCATGGGCGGCGTCGTCGGCGGAGTCATGGGCGGCATCGAAGGCGGCGTGGAGGGAGAAGTTGTTGGCGCCGTGCCCTGGACCGTGACGGGTCACGCCTATTCCAAGGAGCAAATGGCCGAGTTCGCCAAACGGCCTCCCATCCGGGCGGAAGGCGAGATCCAGCCCCCCCGGCAGGTCAAGCGTGTTGAACCCGTTTATCCGGAAGTCGCCCGCCAGGCCCGAGTCGAAGGAGAGGTCATCCTCGAGCTGACGACGGACGTCTATGGCCGGGTTCAGAGCGTCAAGGTCCTGCGCTCGATCCCGCTCCTCGACCAGGCGGCGGTCGATGCCGTCCGGCAGTGGGTCTATGAACCGCTCATCGTCGACGGCCAGCCGCGGGCCTGCGTCTTCACCGCGACCGTCCGCTTCGCCGGGAAATAGCCGAATAACGGATGTTACCCGCAAGGTCCACGAAAAAAACGACATGCGGGCCGTTCCATATTGTCATAACAGATAGAAAACAAGATGCGCTGATATGTCTTGACTATCGGTCTAAATTTAGTATCATAAAAAGATCGGAGGCCGAAGGACATGAATATTTCGACGGATATCAAGCCGGTGACCTACCTGAAGGCCAATGCCGCCGACCTCTTAAGACGGATTAACGAAACGCGGCGCCCGATCATCATTACCCAGAATGGGGAGCCGCGGGCGGTCCTGCAAGATCCTCAAAGCTACGAAAACATGCGCAACGCCATGGGCATTCTCAAGCTAATTTCGCAGGGTGAACAGGATATCAGAAAAGGGCGGGCAAAAGCTCAGGGGGACGTATTCGCGGACATCGAGATCTTCCTGAAAGAGAAGCTGGGTTGAAGTCGGAGTACAAGGTCCTATGGGCCAGCGTGGCCGAGAAGGATTTCAAGGAAATTATCGAATTTATCGCCGTGAGCAATCCCCTCGAGGCTTTGAAAATCCTTGAAAACATCCGGCATAGAGTTTCCGCCCTTCATTCCCTTCCTGAAAGAGGGCGCATTGTCCCCGAGCTTCAGAAAGAGGGCGTTTTCTTGTATCGGGAATTGGTCGTCGCTCCCTGGAGAATTATCTATCGGATATCTCAGAGCGAAGTCTTCGTCTTGGCGGTATTGGACGCAAGGCAAAACGTCGAAGATATCATCCTCAGGAGATTATTGACTCGTCCTTAGCGCCTCATTTTCCGGTCTGACCTCCCGTTGATCTTTTTAAGAGTGTCATTTCGGCAGCTTCGCGTAGTCGAGCTCCGAGCCGAAGAGGCTGTGGGGGATCGAATAGACGGCCAGGAGGACGACCGAGGCCGCCAGGATCCAGCCCCGGGCCGGCCTTCCTTT
>VGJF01000059.1 GCA_016867585.1 Candidatus Aminicenantota bacterium
CGCCCGAAGTCGCCGCGGCCATGGCCCGAGAGCAAAAATACGATTTTCTCTCCCTTCCCTTCGCCCTCTCCTGGCAATTCACGATGCTCATGCTGCCGATGCAGCTCATGATCCGGGAATGGCGGGTGGCCGCGGTTTCGGGCGCCGTCCTGACGGCTTCGCTCGCGGGACTCTACGTCTTCTGGTACAAGAAGCTTCCCCCGAAATAAATACGGGGACACATACCTTAATTGTCCACTATCGGACAATTAAGGTATGTGTCCCCGTATTAGGGACCGTCTTTAGGAAAAAAATCGGGGAATAGTGGACCTGTCCCCCTATATTTCGGAGAGGATGCGGGAGAGCGTCTCGACCAACAAATCGGCGTCGGCCTCCCCGAAGCACAGCGGCGGCTTGAGCTTCAGGACATTGCGGAAGGGTCCATCCGTCCCGATGAGCACCCCTTCCTCTCTCATCCGGTTGGCGACGTAGTTTGCCTCGGGGCCGGCCGGCTCCCGCGTTTCCCGGTCCCGGACGAGCTCGAGGCCGAGGAAAAGCCCCAGGCCCCGGACATCCCCGATGAGGGGATGGGCTTTCATCAATCCCCGGAGGCCGTTCTTGAGCCTCTCCCCGACCCGAAGGGCACGGGCCTGAAGCCCTTCCCCCTCGACGACATCGAGGACGGCCATCCCGGCGGCGCAGGAGACCGGATTTCCCCCGAAAGTGTTGAAGTATTCCATCCCGGTCGCGAAGGCCGCGGCGATGGCCGGCGTCGTCACGACGGCGGCCAGGGGGAATCCGTTCCCGATCGGCTTGCCCAACGTGACGATCTCCGGAACGACGCCCTGCGTCTCGAACCCCCAAAAATGCGTCCCCGCCCGGCCGAAGCCGACCTGGACCTCGTCGGCGATGCAGACTCCCCCGGCCTCCCGGATATGGCGATATGCTTCGGGCAGGAAATGATCGGGCAGAACGATTTGTCCCCCGCAGGAGAGGATCGGCTCGCAGATGAACCCGGCGATCCCCCGCCCCTCGCTCTTCGCCCTGTCCGCGGCGGCTTTCACCTCGAGGGCGTATTTGGCTCCCGCTTCCGGGTCGCCGGCCCGGAACGGACCCCGATAGAGGTCGGGCATGACCGCGACATGGGTATGGGGAGGCCGCCCCCCGCCTCCCGGCCCGTCGAACTTGTAGGAGCTGACCTCGATGAGCGAGCTCAGGTTGCCGTGGTAGCCGCCGGCCAGGACGACCATGTCCCTCTGCCGGGTGAAATTCCGGGCCAGCCTCAAGGCCAGGTCGTTGGCTTCGCTTCCGGAATTGACGATGAAAGCCACCCGGAGCGGCTCGGGCATGAGGGAGACGAGGCGGCGGGCGTAGCGGACAAGGTTGTCGTGGAGATAGCGGGTGTTGGTGTTGAGCACGGCGACCTGGCGGCGGACGGCCTCGACGACCCGGGGATGGCTGTGGCCGACGTGGGGGACGTTGTTGACCGCGTCGAGATACCGGCGTCCCGTCTGGTCATAGAGATATCCCATGAAGCCGCGGACGATTTTGAGCGGCTTGGCGTAAGAGACGATGAGGGAACGGCCGAGATGGGAGCGCCGCAGATCCATGATTTCGCCCGGTTCGAGGGCCTGGTCGGCCAAGGCCTCGGTCGGCATCCCGAGAATGAGATGGGGATCCGGGCAGATGTCGCCCCAGACTTCGAATTCGCTCGCCCTGGCCACTCCGGGAAAGTTGCCCTCCTCGTCCAGCATGTCGAGAATGACCTGGAAATGGAGGTGGGGCGGCCAATCGCCGTTTTCCGGATAGGTCCCGACGGAGGCGATGCGCTCCCCCTTCTTGCACTCTCTCCCGACCTCGATCCCCTCCAGCGAGACGGCGCTCAAATGCCCGTATAACGTAAAAAAAACAAACGGGCCTTCGACATCCTCGGCCCGGTGCTCGAGGATGATCGTCGGCCCGTAATCCTGGCGGACGGCGTTGTTTCTCGCGCTCCGCAGGACGCCGTCGAGCGGGGCATGGACGGGAGTTCCGGGGGGGGCGAAAATGTCGATCCCGAGATGGACCGTTCGGCCTTCGCCGAGCGGACGGCCGGCCGGCCGGAAGGCGTCCGAAGTGTACATGAGACGCGCCTCGCCGTAGCGGCCGATCCCGAAATCGGCCTTGCGGCGGGCCATCTCGCCGAAGAGAAGCCCGGAAAAAGACGCCGTATCCTCGACCGCCGGCGGGCTGTCGATGAGCAGGCTGTCGACGCTGAGGTCCAAAACCGCCGTCCCGGCTTCCGCAAGCGGCCTTCCCAGCACCGGGGCGAATTCGCCCGCCTTAGCCTTGAGCCAGGCGACGGCCCGGGCCGTCGTCGGAAGCGCGGGAAATCCGCAACGACGCCGGAAGACGGCCTCGGCCAGACGCGGAGAGACGTTTTCGAGTTTTTCAAGGAGCCCCCAAATCGCCTCGTTGGAAATTCTCAGATACACGTTGTCGGGCCTGAGCGAGGACTGATGGGCACAGATCGCGACGCTCATGATCAGGCGGAGGGCGATCAACGGATAAAGGAGCTCGATTTCGAGTCCGCCGAGAGGATGCTCGGCGTGAAACCCGGCCGCGACGGCCGCCGCGGCGGCCAGGGGATTGTCCTGGCTGAGCATGGCATAGGCGCAAGCGACGGCCAGGTCGCCGAGCGTCACCGAATGGACCATGTCCCCGAAATCGATGATCCCGGCGATCCGGCGCTCGCCGAAGGCCTCCGGCCGCCGGTCCGGAGGGGAGACGATGACGTTGTAGTCGTTGGCGTCGTTGTGGATGACGCTCCGGGGAAGGTCGGCCATCCCGCTCCGGATCGTCCTCTCGACCATGGCCAGGAGCTTGTCGACAAGGGCTCGGCGCTCCGCCTCGCCGATGAACTCCCGCCGGCGGCGGACGACCTCCGGCCCTTTCGTCAAATCCCAGTAGAAATCCCTCTTGGCCGCCGGATGGTCGAAACCGGCCAAGGCGCTCGTCAAACGGCCGATGAACCGGCCGAGGCCCCCCAATAGGTCGGGCGAATGCGGCCGCGATTCGGCAAACGGCCGGCCTTCAAGATACGAGACGAGCCGAAGGGCGAAGACGTTCCCCTCCTCATCCCTCTCCTCGGCGACCGGCCTCCCCTTTTGGTCCAGATAGAGGCGAGGTCCGAGAGGGGGACCTTCTCTCCGCCCGAGATGGAGCAAGGCCTCGTTCTGAAGCACGAGGACGGCCCTCTCTTCGGCCGGATTGGCGACCTTCAGGACGAATTTGCGCCCCTCGCGGGTCGTGAGGAGAAAATTCTGGTCTCGCTCGCTGGGGAGATCCGCGGTCTCGCCGACGAGGCCGAAATGCTTGTGGGCCAGGACTTTGGCCTGGGCTCGGGTGAACCGGGGAGCGGTCGCGACCGTGGACATTATCGGATGAGGATGAGCTCTTTCTGCGGCCGGCTCAGCCAGGAGGCTCCGGACTCGGTCACGACGACCATCTCCTCGATCGTGACGACGCCCTTGCCGGGCACGGTGAGCCTCGGCTCGATCGTAAAGACCATCCCCGGCTCGAGCGGGCGGAACGGCTTCTGGGCGTACTTCTCCCAGGCCGGTCCGAGAAGAGCCGTCCCGTCGTGAGCGAAGCGGCCGACCTGGTGGCCCAAGGCGTGGGGAAACTCCTCGTATCCCGCCCCGGTGACGACCCGCCGGGCGGCCGCGTCGACGTCCAAGCCCCGTTCGCCGGGCTTCATCGCCCGGCGGGCTTGGTCGACGCTCTCGACGATCGTTTCGAATCCGCGTTGGACATCCGGAGGAGCCTCCTCCGCCCCATCGTCGAGGATGTAAAATGTCCGCTGGAGGTCGGAGCAGTAGCCGCTGACCTTGACCCCGAAATCCATGTTCAGGACATGGCCACGCTCGACGAACCGGCCGGTCGGCGTGTAATGGGCCTGGGCCGTATCGGGGCCGCTGAAGACGGCCGGGCAGGTGGCCGCGTCCCAGGAGAGGGCCAGCCCGCGGCTTTCGACCTCGGCCAGGATGAAATCGGCGATCTCCCTTTCCGAGCGGCCGGGGGCGATGAACTCCGCGGCCAAGCCGAAGATTTCCTGGGTGTACCGGATGGCTTCCTTGATGTCCGCGATTTCGGCCGCCGATTTCCGCTCCCGAAGGGCGCTGACGATCCGCTCGGCCGAGACGAGCCGGCCGGCCATCCCGGCCTCGGCCAGCGTCTTCTCGAGGACGAGATACATCCCGTGGGTCAGGCCGTCGCAGATTTCGCTGCCCTCGGAGAAATTGACCGCGATCGTCCGGGGGTTCAATTCCCGGAGATGGCGTTGGAGAGGCTCCTTGAAGCCCGTGACGTAAGATTCGACGTCGTCGTAAGCGCCCGTCTCCTCGATTCGCTTCCGGTCGAATTTTCCGACAATGGCCCGCTTCCGGCCGTCCCGGCCGACGATGAAAGCCGAATGCCAGGTCACTTCGCCCGGGGCGATAAACGGGAGGACCGGGTCGCCGTTGATCGCGCTCTCCCGGGTGAAGGTCAGCCAGCAATCGAGGTCGAACTCCCGGAGGAGCTCGACGGCCTGTTTGATTTTCTCGTTGATCAGCATGATGTCCCCTTCCCGTCGCTATTCGACTTGTCTTCGCATTCTTCCGGCGTCATTTCCTCGTGTCTTTTCGAATCATTCTGAAAGCCAGACGATTTTCAGTTCTTTTTCCAAGGCGGCGAATTCCCGATCGCCGGTCACAATCTCGCATTTGCGGATCTTCGCCAAGGCGGCCGCGAAACAATCCGCATAGGACATCTTCTTTTTCGCCTTGATTCCCGCCGCTTCCTTTGCCAAACCGAGGTCGACGTCGACGATTTCGACCGGGAGGCTTTCGACGACGCGCTCGATATCTTTGGCCTTTTCCGTCCCGCATTCCCTCAAGACGACATAATAGACCTCACCGAAATTGACCGACGTCATGAGGAGAGGCTCGTCTTTCTCGACGGCCGAGACGAACATCGCTTTCACGACCTCATAGCCCGGCTCTTTTTCCAGGAAGGCCATCAGGGCGTGGGCGTCAAGGACTTTCCTCACCGGCGCTCCTCTCGATTTTTGTCCCGGGCGCGTTCTTCAAGGAGGACTTTGGCCAATTTCCCCTTGGTCGGCAAGACGCCGGCGATATCCTCAAAATAATCCGGAGTGATCGGCCTGAGGATGATTTCTCTGGCTTTCTCCTCGACATAGAGCTTTGTCCCCTTGGTGATGTTTAACTTGCGGCGAATCCGTGAGGGAATGACGACCTGCCCTTTGGACGTGACGACGGTGGTTGTCAAAACATCCTCCTTAACCGCGAAAAGTATAACCCGGCGATTTAGGTATGTCAAGAAACATAATTTCTTACAATTGCCCGACCGGCGCGGTCTTCAACGGGCGAAGCGTTTGAGCCTCTTGAGGAAGAGGAGGACGAGGACGGCCATGAGGGTGAAAAAGCCGACCCTCTCCCACATCTCCGTGAAGAAGATGAAGACAAGCCCGCGGGGGTGTTTCTTCAGCATCGCCGGACTAATTCTTGGTTTCGGCCTTCGTCCGGACCGGCTTGGCCTTCCGGGTGTCGACCCAGTTCTCGATGAACTTGCCGCCGGCCGCCGCCCCGGTCTTTTCCGCCCCGGCCAGGATCGACTCGAAGATCGCCCGCATGTGGGCGTCCGGAAGCGTGCCGATGATCATCCGGCCGTTGACGATCATCGTCGGGGTCGAGCGAATGCCGGCCCGGAATTTTTCCGAGGTCCGTTCGTATTCGGTCCCCGTGGCGATGATCCGCTGGAGCATTTCGGCCGTCGCCGGATCGGTCAAGGCGGCCTCGAGGCCGTAGCGCCGGGCCAGCTCGGCCCTCCACTCGGGACTCCTGGCGGCCTGGAAATTCGCGTAGATCTCCTCGTGGATGACGGGGAAGAGACCGGGATTGTGAGCCGCGATCAAGGATAATTCGCAGGCGCCGGGGTGCAGGCCGGCCTTCTCCGCGACGGACTGATTGCAGGCGTCCAACGGGTAGAACTGGTAGACGATGTTCATTTTCCCGGCAAACTCGCTTTTCAGGCGGGTGAGCTGCTGATGGAGAAAAAGGCAGTCCGGACAGAGATAGTCGGAAAACTCGACGATCTGGATGGGGGCGTCTTCGAAACGGGGGGAGGCCTGGGCGAGGAAATAAGGCGAAAGGAAACTCGGCCAGGGGACGACTTGGAGGGCGTAGAATTCCTTGACGACCCGGGCGGAAACGCCGCCCATCTGGGCCTCCTTCTTGGCCTCCGTGAACCGCTGGAAAGCGAACGCCCCGGCGGCCAGGGCGGCCAAGGCGACGACGGCGATTTTCAGCGACGGCCGGACATACGTCCCCAGGAATCCGAGCGGCCCTCTCTTTTCGCTGCGAATTCCGTAACGCCAGAAGAGAAAAAGGTTCAGGAGGGAGAAGAGGTAGTAGCCGCTGCAGAGCAGGCAGAGGCTTTGGAGGAAAAAAATCGAATATCCGAGAAGGGCCAGGGCGCCCAAGGCGTTGAGCAGGGCCAGACTCTTGTTCGTCCGCTCGAAGGCCGCCGAGGGAAAGATCGTTCCCAGGACGACAAGCAACCCGACGAGAAGGCCGGCCCAGCCCATGGGGACGCCGCGCCACTGGGCGATCGAGGAGAAGGCCGAGCTGTCGCAGTTGAAGAAGGCGCTGAGGTCGCAAAACGAGCCTTCGAAGATCGACTCCGGGAAGTTGGCGGCGTAGAAATGGCGGATCGTCAGGACCGAGGCGGCGATCATCCCCGCGCCGGCGAGGAAGCTCCATAGCCGTTTCAGGCCGCTTCCGGGCAAGGTCAAGGCACGGGCCATGGCCGGTCTCCTTTCGGGAAAGTGAGGCCATTCTATCAAAAAACGAAATCGAGGGACATGGTATCACGTCCCTCGATTTTGTATAATGCGGCCCTCAAGGAGGCTCGAATGGCAGAGGCGACGCCCGACAGGGTCCTGGCTCTCTTCAAGGAATCCGACGCCCTCCTCCAGGGCCATTTCAAGCTGACTTCGGGAAAGCACTCGGAGTGGTATTTCGAGAAAATCCGGCTCATCGAAAAGCCGGCCGCCCTGGAAAAAATCGTCGACCTCCTCGTCGAAAAGATCCGGCGCGAAAGCCCCGACTTCGACTACGTCGTCTCCCCGGCCTATGGGGCCATCGCCATCGGCGTCCTCGCCGCCCTGAAGCTCGGCAAGCGTTTTGCCTTCACCCAGCGGATCGAGGAAAAGATGGCCTTCCGCGCGGGTTGGAGCGGCCTCGACGGCTCCCGGGCGGTCGTCGTCGAGGACATTCTGACGACCGGCGGGTCGATCCATGAGGTCCTGGCCTGCCTCAAGGAGCGAGGCGTCGCCGCGGCCGGAATCTACGTCCTTGTCGACCGGACGGCCGGCTCCGTCCTCATCGAAGGCCGGCCCGTCGCAAGCCTGCTCGCCCTCAAGGTCGAGGCCTTCGAAGCCGATGTCTGCCCCTTCTGCGCCAAGGGCATTCCCCTCGTCAAGCCGGGAGCTTCGGTCAAGAAGGCCTGAAGGTTGAGCGGATGAAAGCCCTGGGCCCCTTCAGGCTTTCGCTGCGCAACAACGGCTTTCTCCATCTCGACGGCGGGGCCATGTTCGGGACCGTCCCGAAAGTCATGTGGGAAAAATGGATGGCGCCGGACGGAGAGAACCGGATCCCCCTCGCCACCTGGTCTCTTCTCGTCGACGCCGGGGAGCGGCGTTTCATGGTCGATGTCGGGACGGGCGCCCACTGGCCCGAAAAGCTCCGCCGCATCTACGCCGTCGAATCCCGTCCGGACGCGGAGGACGGCTTCGATCCCGGCTCGGTGACCGATGTCGTCATCAGCCATCTCCATTTCGACCACGCGGGGGGGCTCTTCGCCCGAAAGCCCGGAACGGAGGGAGATATCGAGCTCCGCTTCCCCAAGGCCAAGATATACGTCCAAGCCGCCCACCTCGAGAACGCCCGACATCCCAACCCCCACGAACGGATGAGCTTCCTCCGCAAGACTCTGACCGCCCTGGACCGCTCGAACCTCGTCCTGACCGAGGGGTCCGAGGAGATTTTCCCCGGAATCCGGGTCCACCGCTCGGACGGCCACACCCGCGGCCTGCAGTGGGTCGAAGTCCGCGGCGGGGGCACGGCCGTGGCCTTCCCCTCCGACATGATCCCCTTTTCCCATCACGTCGCCCTGCCCTACACGATGGGCTACGACATCAACGTCGAGAAGCTCCTCGCCGAGAAGGAAGATTTCCTCAACCGCGCCCTGGCCGGCGACTGGACGGTCGTCTTCGAGCACGACCCCGACGTCGCCGCCGCCCGGCTGAAGAGGGACGACAAGGGCCGGATCGCCGTATCGTCTTTCGTCAATCTATGAATTTTCTTAGGTCTCTTGTCCGGCCGCCATCGCTGGTGACGATGGCGGTTTGTGTCGAAAATCCGTTAGAAGAAACTCCTTTTTTGTATTAGAGTGTGCGCATGAGCGACCGGCCCAGGCTCCAGCAACCGGTGGCGACCCTCGTCGCCGCCGCCACCATGGCCCTCCTGGCCTATGAGATGGCCCGCTCGTCGGCCGCGTCCATCTTCCTGGCCCACTACCCGGCCAGCCGCCTGACCGAGGCCCTGATTCTGGTCCCGCTGGCCATGATCGCCCTGACCTTCACCGTCAGCTGGCTGCTGCACCGCGTCGGCGCCTCGTCCACTTACGCTCTCACCCTCATCGTCTCCGGGTTGATCCTTGCGGCTGCGGCCATCGGCGCCCGCCGCAACATCCCCGGCAGCGCCTTCGTCCTCTATGTTTTCGCCCAGGCTTACATCGTCCTGATCGTCGAGCAGTCGTGGGCCTTCATCAACAGCCAGTTCTCGACCGACGACGGCAAGCGATGGAACGGCATCATCGTCGCCACGACGACCGTGGGCGCGGTCATGGGCGGACTCCTGACCGGCCTTCTCTCGAAGCGGATCGGCTCGGAACAGGTCGTCATCTGCGCCGCCGCCCTGACCGCCGCCGGGACGGTCTTCAGCCGGCGGGCCTTCCGGAAGGCGGGCCCCGAGCGGACGGCCGTCGACCGGCACCCCGAGCGGCTGGCCGACCACTTCGCCTGGGACCTGCTGCGTTCCGACTCCACGCTCGGCCGCCTGGCCCTGATGGTCGTCGCTTCCCAGTCGATCTCGGTCCTCTTCGACATCGCCTTCCACCGCAGCCTGCAGGCGGCCATCCCCCTCCAGGAGCCCCGGACCTCATTCCTCGGCTTTTTCTTCGGCGGCGTAAACGCCGCGGCCCTCATCCTCCAGCTGGGGCTCTGTCCCCGGCTTCTCCGGCGCTTCCAGGTCCGCCTCATCCTGGCAGGCATCCCGCTCGTCTACGGCGCCGCCGCCCTGGCCGGCGTCTTTCTGCCCCTGCTCCCGGTCTTGGGGACGGCCTTCTTCCTCTCCAAGACCGTGGACTACTCGGTCTTTCGGGCCTCCAAGGAGGTCCTCTACGTCCCCCTTCCCTTCACCGCCCGCTACCGGGGAAAGCTGACCATCGACGCCCTGATCTACCGCGCGGCCAAGGGGGTCACCTCGGGGCTGCTCAGCCTGGCGGGCCTTGCCGTCGGAGTCCTGCCTCTGCGGCTCTACCCGCTGCTGGCCGTCTTCTTCGGCGGCCTCTGGAACCGGATCAGTCTGGGTCTCCCCGAGCCCAAGCCGGAGCCGGATCAGCCGCCCGCTCGGCGATAAATCCGCTTAAAGACTCGGGGTTTCTTGACATTGCCTACAGGCGGCGATATATTGGCCGGGCGGACAGAAACGCCGGCGACCGACTCGTTTTTTCCCGAGCGTCCGGGTGAAATCGAAGATAGAATTCTGGGATGATTTCTTCAAGGGCAGCCGTCTGGCCTGCGCCCGCCTCATAACCAAGGTCGAAAACGCCCCGGCCCTCGTCCCCGAGATCCGCGACAGGATCATCCCCTGCCTTCGCGGCGCCGTCCGCATCGGCATCACCGGCCCCCCCGGCGTGGGCAAGAGCACGGTCACGGCCTCCCTGGCCGGCCTGGCCGTCAAGGCCGGCCGGAAGATCGGGATCATCGCCGTCGACCCCTCGAGCCCCTTCACCGGAGGAGCGTTCCTCGGCGACCGCGTCCGGATGCAGAACCTGATCGGCAACCCGAACGTCTTCATCCGCTCCCAAGCTTCGCGCGAAGGGCACGGCGGGCTTTCCCCGACGACGCCCTACGTCGCCGACATCCTCGACGCCTTCGGGTTCGAAAGGATCCTCATCGAAACCGTGGGCGTCGGCCAGGCCGAGCTCGACGTTCTCGGCTGCGCCGACCTCGTCGTCCTCGTCCTCCAGCCCGGGACGGGCGATGTCATCCAGGCCCTCAAGGCCGGGATCATCGAGGTCGCCGACCTCATCCTGGTCAACAAGGCCGACATGCCGGGATTGGAATCGCTGCTCGACGCCCTGAAGTTTCTTTTCGACATGAACGCCCGGCCCAAGGCCAAGCCCATCCCGCCGATCCTGACGGCTTCGGCGCTCAACGACCAAGGCATCGACGAACTCCAGGCCGAGCTCGAAAAACTGATCGAAGGGCAGGCCAGCTCGGGATTTCTGAAGCAGAAGAAGCTCGCCCGCCTCGAGGGCGAGATCAAGGCGGCGATCCAGAACGAGATCTGGGAGAAATTCCGGGCCGCCGCCGGCCCCGAGGCGGACATCGCCGAGGCGGCCAAGCGGCTGGACGACGACGGCCGGTCTCCCTACGACTACATCCGGGACCTCGGCCGGCGCGTCTCCCTGAAATTCACCACGGAAAATCCTCATGGCGAACACCGACCCTAAGAAAACCTGGGAACCCAAGTTCGGCCGGTCCGAGCTCCGGGACGCCGACTTCACCTCGATCTCGGGACGGCCGCTGCGTCCCCTCTACACCGCCGATGACCTCGCCGGCCTCGACGGCGATGACGTCCTCGGGTTCCCCGGCGAATACCCCTACACCCGGGGCGTCCATCCGTCGATGTACAGAGGCAAGCTCTGGACGATGCGGCAGTTTTCGGGCATGGGGACGGCCGAGCAAACCAACGCCCGCTACAAGTTCCTCTTGGAGAAAGGCCAGACCGGCCTGTCCGTGGCCTTCGACAACCCGACCCTCTACGGACGCGACTCGGACCACGCCCTCTCCGTCGGCGAGGTCGGCAAGACGGGCGTCGCCGTGGACACCCTGGCCGACATGGAGCGGCTCTTCGACGGGATCCCCCTCGGACGGGTCTCGACCTCGATGACCATCAACGCCCCGGCGGCTTGGATCTTCGCCATGTTCCTGGCCAACGCCGAGAAGCAGGGCGCGCCTTTCGCCGGCCTCCGGGGGACGCTCCAGAACGACATCCTCAAGGAATACATCGCCCAGAAGGAGTGGATCTTCCCGCCCCTCCCCCACCTCCGCCTCATCACCGACCTCATGGCCTTCTGCGCCGGCCATGTCCCCCAGTGGAACACGATCTCGGTCAGCGGCTATCACATCCGAGAGGCCGGCTCGACGGCCGCCCAGGAGCTGGCCTTCACCCTGGCCGACGGCTTCGAATACGTCGAGCGGGCCGTCGCCGCGGGGATGGACGTCGACGACTTCGCCCCCCGACTGTCCTTCTTCTTCAACGCCCACATGGACTTCTTCGAGGAAATCGCCAAGATGCGGGCGGCCCGCCGGATCTGGGCCCGGCGGTTGAAGGACAAGTACAAGGCCAAGAGCCCCCGCTCCTGGCTCTGCCGGTTCCACGTCCAGACGGCCGGCTGCAGCCTGACCGCCCAGCAGCCCGAGCTCAACATCGTCCGGACGGCCCTTGAGGCCCTCTCGGGAGTCCTCGGCGGCTGCCAGAGCCTCCACACGAACTCCATGGACGAGGCCCTGGCCTTGCCCTCCGAGAAGGCCGTCGAGATCGCCCTCCGGACGCAACAGATCATCGCCCACGAAAGCGGCGTCCCCCACGTCATCGACCCGCTGGGCGGCTCGTATTACGTTGAAAAGCTGACCGCGGAGCTCGAAGAGGAGGCCGAGCGCATCTTCCATAAAATCGACGAGCTCGGCGGCGTCGTCCCGGCCATCGAGCAGGGCTTTTTCCAGCGCGAGATCACCCGGGCGGCCTACGAGTACCAGATGGCCCTCTTTCGCAAGAGAAAGGTCATCGTCGGGGTCAACGACTTCCGGAACGCCGAGGAGACGCTCGAAATTCCGATCCTCGAGATCGACGAGTCCGTGGAGCGGGACCAGGTCCGGGCGCTTCACGAGGTCAAGGCCCGGCGCGACAACGGCGCCGTCCGGCGCTCCCTGGCCGCCCTGACCAAGGCCGCGGCGACGCCGGAGAATCTCATGCCCCGGCTTCTCGACTGCGCCCGGGTTTACGCCACGCTCGGCGAAACGAGCGACGCCCTGACGGTCGCGTTCGGGGAATACATGGAGAAACCGATTTTCTGATCCCAAGCGAGGGCAACATGGCCGACCCAATAATCAAAGTCATCATCGCCAAGCCGGGGCTCGACGGCCACGACCGGGGAGCCAAGGTCGTCGCCCGGGCCCTGGTCGAGGCGGGCATGGAAGTCGTCTACCTGGGCCTCCGGCAGACGCCGGAGGCGATCGTCCACGCCGCCGTCGAGGAGGACGTCGACGTCATCGGGCTCTCGATCCTCTCCGGCGCCCACATGACCCATTTCCGCAAGGTCAAGGAGCTCATGGACAAGGAAGGCCTCGGCGACCGCCTCCTGACCGGCGGCGGCATCATCCCGACCAAGGACCAGGCCAAGCTCGCCGAGGCCGGCATCGGCAGGCTCTTCGGCCCGGGCGACGACCTCCAGACCATCATCGACTACATCCGGGATTGGCACCGGTCACATCCCCGATAAATAAATCCACCCAAGGAAGGCCCCGCAATGGATTTCAACTTCACGGAAGAACAGGCGATGGTCATCGCCGGGGCGAAGGAATTCGCCCAGGAAAAGATCGCTCCGGTCGCGGAACAATACGACGAAAAGCAGGAGGTCAACCTCGACGCCCTGCGGGAGCTCGGCCGGCTCGGCTACCTGGGGATGACCGTCCCCGAGGAGCACGGCGGGACGGGGCTGGGGGCGGTCGCTTACGTCGGGGCGATGATCGAGTTCAGCAAGGCCGACTCCGGCGTCTCCGTGGCCGTCTCCGTCCAAAACTCCCTGGTCAACGACGCGATCATGATGTTCGGGACGGACGAGCAGAAGAAGACCTTCCTCCCCAAGCTCTCCTCCGGCGAGTGGCTCGGCTGCTTTTCCCTGACGGAGGCCGGCGCCGGAAGCGATCCGGGCTCGCTCCGGGCTTCGGCCGTCCGCGACGGCGACCATTTCGTCCTCAACGGGACGAAAAACTTCACGACCAACGGAGGGTTCGCCGACGTCATCATCGCTTTCTTCCAGACGGACAAGGACAAGGGGGCGAAGGGGATTTCGGCCTTCCTCATCCTGAAGGACACGCCCGGCTTCGCCGTGGGGAAGCACGAGAACAAGCTCGGGATCCGCTCCTCGAGCACGACCGAGATGGTCTTCACCGACTGCCGGATCCCGGCCTCGGCCCTTCTCGGCCAGGAGAACAAGGGCCTGAGCATCGCCCTGGGGACGCTCGACTGCGGCCGTCTGGGCATCGCCGCCCAGGCCGTGGGCATCGCCGAGGCGGCCTTGGAAGAATCGGTCAAATACGCCAGGGAGCGGGTCCAATTCGGGAAGAAGCTCGGCGAGTTCCAGGCCATCCAGTTCATGCTGGCCGACATGGCGACCGAGGTCGAAGTCGCCAAGACGATGCTCTACCGGGTCGCGGCGATGAAGGACGGGGGGGGCCAGCGCTTCACCAAGGAGTCGGCCATGATCAAGCTCTTTGCGGCCGAAATGTCCCACCGGGTCTGCCACAAGGCCCTTCAGATCCACGGCGGCTACGGCTTCATGAAGGACTACAAGGTCGAGCGGCTGTATCGGGACCAGCGGATCACCGAGATCTACGAAGGGACGTCCGAAATCCAGCGGGTCGTCATCTCCCGGGCCATTCTGGAGGATTGAGGAGGTCCGGCCATGACCTACGAGATCCTGAAGCTTTCCGCGGCCGAGGGGATCGCCACGATCACGATCTCCCGGCCCCAGGCCCTCAACGCCCTGAACACCCGGTTTTTCGCCGAAATGGACGCCATGGTCGACGAGCTCAAGTCCCGGGAGGACGTCAAAGTCGTCGTCATCACCGGCGAGGGCAAGGCCTTCGTCGCCGGGGCCGACATCGCCGAGATGGTTGGGAAGAGCCAGGCCCAAGCCCGGGAATTCTCCCAGGTCGGCCAAAAGACGTTCCGGAGCCTCGAACTCCTCGACAAGCCGGTCATCGCCGCGGTCAACGGATTCGCCCTGGGCGGCGGCTGCGAGCTGGCCTTGGCCTGCGATTTCCGGATCGCGAGCACGAAGGCCAAGTTCGGCCAGCCCGAGGTCAATCTGGGCCTCATCCCGGGCTACGCGGCGACCCAGCGCCTTCCCCGGCTCGTCGGGTTGGGCAACGCCCTCTATCTCCTTCTGACGGCCGAAATGATCACCGCCGAGGAGGCCCTCCGGATCGGCCTCGTCCAGAAGGTCGTCGAGCCGGAAGCCCTTCTCGACGCCGCCCTCGCCGTCGCCAAGACGATCGCCTCCAAGGGACCCAAGGCCGTCAAGATCGCCAAGCAGGTCGCCCGGCAGGGGCTGATGATGGACTTCGAGTCGGGCTGCGCCCTCGAGTCCCAACACTTCGGCGATCCCTTCGAGAACGAGGGGGCCGAGGGGATGCGGGCCTTCCTCGAGAAGCGGCCGCCGAAATGGTGAAAGGACACCGATGAGCTACGCCGACCGGTTGGAAAACGTGGCCGTCCTCGGGGCGGCCGGCAAGATGGGAAGCGGGATCGTCCTCCTGACGGCCCTGGAGATGGCCGACTTGAGCCTCGATCCGGAGAACAAAGGCCGGACGTTCGCCCTG
>VGJF01000060.1 GCA_016867585.1 Candidatus Aminicenantota bacterium
GGCCGTCCTCGAGCTCGAAGCCGTCATTTTTAGCCTCCGCTGCCGGACCGAAAACCGGATGGCCGAACTCAAGCCCATCCTGGCGAGTTTCGCCTGACCATGGCCCTCATCGTCCTCGTCGCCCTCGAGGCCAGACTGCGTTTCTTCGAGGACATCGGGGCGGACTTCCTCTTTCCCGCTCCGGCCGCCCGGACGGCGGAGAAGGTCCCCGGCTCCGGCCGTTCCCTCGAGGACATCGCGGCCGAAATCGCCTCCTGCCGGAAATGCCCGCTGGCTTCCGGCCGGACCAGGGCCGTGCCGGGCGAAGGCCGTCCGGAGGCCGACCTCATGTTCGTCGGCGAAGGCCCCGGGCATGACGAAGACGTTCAGGGGAGGCCGTTCGTCGGACGGGCCGGGCAGCTCCTGACGAGGATCATCGCGGCCATGGGATTCGACCGGAGCGATGTCTTCATCGCCAATATCGTCAAATGCCGCCCCCCCGACAACCGTCCTCCCCAGAAGGACGAGGCTGACGCCTGCCTGCCCTATCTTCTCGAGCAGATCGCCGCCGTCGGCCCGAAAGTCATCGTCACCCTCGGCAAGACGGCGACTGACGTCTTCGTTCCGAGCCGCCAGGGGATGACCGAGAGGCGCGGACGGTTCGAGACATGGCGGGGGATCGCCGTGATGCCGACCTTTCATCCCTCCTACCTCGTCCGCAACGAAGGGAACAAAGAGCTGAAGAGGATGGTCTGGGAGGACATGAAGCAGGTCCTGGCCGCCCTCGCGAAGACATGAGCCGGTTCGTCGACGTCGTTTTTCCGAGGCCCCTGCTCCACAGTCTGACGTATCTCAAGCCCGAGGGCTTTCCCCGCCTGGCCGAAGGCCAGCGGGTCTCGGCTCCGCTGGGGAAGCGGACGGTTTCCGGTTTCGTCGTCCGCGAGCACGACGAATCCCCGGCGGGCGGAGTGGAGTTGAAGCCGCTGGCCTCGGTCGTCGACCCGGCCCCGCTCATCGCCCCGCCCGTTCTCGCCTTCACCAAGCGCTTGGCCGCCTATCATCTTTCCCCGTGGGGAGAGATGCTCGCGTTCGCCCTTCCGCCGTCCGGAAGAATCCCCGGCCGCGGCCGGCCGCGGCCCCGGACGCCGGCCTCGCCCCAACTCTCTCTCGATTTTGCCTCCGGCCCGGCCGTGGCCGGGGCCGCGGAAGCCGTGTCCGAAAAGGCCGCCGCCGGCGGTTTCGCCCCGTTCCTGGCCTGGGGCGGGGATGAGGAGCGTCTGTCTCTCTACCGGCGGATTCTTCGATCTCCGGCCGTCCGAACGGGCGGGGTTCTCGTCCTCGTTCCCGAGGTCGACGAGATGGGCGCGGCCCGGGAATGGGCCGAAGCGGACCCGGAACGCCCGGCGGTCCTGGTCCATGGGCGGCTGACCGCCCGGGCCAAAGCGGAGGCCTGGTCGTCGGTCCGGGCCGGCCGAACCCCGGTCGTCGTCGGGTCGCGGGCGGCCTTGTTCGGCCCCATCCCCGGGCTTCGGCTGGTCATCGTCGACGACGAGCCACACGCCGCTTTTCTCCAAACCGAGAGCCCGGTCTTCGACGTTCGGCAGGGGGCTTGGCTCCGGGCTTCGGCGGAAGGGGCCGTCCTCATTTACGGGGCCGAGCATCCCTCCGTCGCCGGGCTGGCGAAAGCCCGGGACGGCGGCTATCTCCATCGCCTGGGGCGTTCCGCGGCCGGGCCGCGGGTCGTCCTCGCCGACGACGGGCGATCGCGGGACTTGCTCAGCCCGGCCCTCGAGGGCGGTCTGCGGCGGACGCTCGCCGCCCGCGGGCGGTCGATCGTCTTCCTGAACCGGAGAGGCTATGCCTCGCTCGTCTTCTGCCCCGCCTGCGGCTTCATCCCCTCCTGCCGGAAGTGCGGAGCCCGGCCGTCCTATCACAAGCGGGAGGACCGGCTCGTTTGCCACGCCTGCGGGGCGGCCGCCGTCCGTCCGGCGTCATGTCCGGATTGCGGCGGCCGCGTCCTGGAGCCGAGAGGTGTCGGCCTCGAGGCGATCGAAGAGGAGCTCCGCCGACTTCTCCCGGGGGCCCGCCTGGCCCGGTTCGACCGCGACCTGGCCGGCCGCTCCTCGGATCGGGAGAGGATTTTGAAGAGCTTCGAGGCCGGAAAAATCGACGTCCTTCTCGGAACCGAGCTCCTGGCCCGCCGGGCGGGCGTCCGCCGGGCCGAGTTCGTCGGTCTGCTCAATCCCGAAGCCTGGCTGGCCTTTCCCGATTTCACCGCCTCCGAACGGGCTTTTCAGTCCGTCCGCCGGATGCTCAGATTCGCCCGTCCGGGAGACGGGGAGGCCGTGATCCAAACCGGATTCCCGGACCATTACAGCCTGCGGGCGGCCGCCCTCGGGGACGAGGACGCCTTCTACGCCGCCGAGCTCGAAAACCGCCGGCTCCTGGGCCACCCCCCATTTTCCTCGGCGGCCGAAATCGTCATCTTCGGCCGGGAGGCGAGAGCCCTCGGCCGGAGGGCGCGGGCCCTCGCCTCCCGGCTGGCCGCGAGTCCGGAAGGCCCGGAAGTCATCGGCCCGGCGATCGTCTCGGCTCCGGGGGGCAAAGGGACGAAAAAAATCCAGATCGTCCTCCGGGCGGACCGCTCCGAGACGATCACCGAAGTTCTAGGCCGAGCCCTGCCCCGGCTTGGGGGGGCCTGGCGCGTCACCCGCTGGTCTTAGGTCAGGCTTTTCAGGATCCGGACGTCGACTTCCCGGTGGATGAAATCCGGGGTCGAGGTTTCCATGTGGCCCCGGATGGTCGTCTGGAGGTCGTCGAGAATCTCGTACTTCGTCGGCCCGATGAAGAGGACGAGGGCGACCCCGCTGGCGTCGGTCAAGACGGCCGTCCGAATGGAAAAATCGCCGAACTGGCCCGGCCCCGAAAGGATCGTGAAGTAGACGAGCCTTTCCTTGACCGGCCGGCCGTTTTGCCTGATCGTCGCCCGGATTTCGGCCGTGGGCCTGGCCTCGGTCGCCAGGATGACGTTCGGTCTCGCGGAGAGCTCGAGGCTCAAGCCGAAGGAGGCCGGTCCGAAGGGAGAAGGCTCCTCGATCCCGGGTCTTCGGCATCCCCCGGCGGCCAGGAGGGCCGCCGCCGCTGCGATGACGAGGAGAATGCGGGCTCGCGTCATGGGCCTCATCCTTTGTTATTCGTTGGCGTAATTGGCGAAATATATCGGGAGGTATCCCGTCGCCTTGACCGTCTTGTTCGTCCCGTCGCGGCCGTAGAATTCGATCCGGGCGGTGACGTTGAGGACCTCGGGCCGGCCGGTGCTCTCGAGAAGGTTGAGGAGAGGCGGCTCCTGCTTGGCCGTCTCCCGGACGATGACGAACGAGATCGACGTCGCCAGGCCGACCTGAACGCGGTGGGTGATCGCGCCGTCGAAGCCGTAGGGAACGTCGACGCCCTGGACGTTTCTCCCGTCCGAACGGAAATAGGCGACCGTGTATCGGGTCAGGGTGATGTCGGCGAAGTTGGACGGGCCGAGAATCGGAGAGGGATCGAGCTGGCGGGCGGAGAACGTCGCCTTGGCCGTGTCGGCCAGGATCGTCGTCGCCCCCGTCGTCGGGCTCTGGAACAGGACGTCCGACTGGAGGAAGTTGGCTTCGGTCCCATCCATGGTCATTCCGGTCAGGCTTTCGATGAGGAGATGGCTGATGGCGTCGCTTTCTTTTTCGAGCGGGTTGCAGGCGGGGAGGAGGACGAGGGCCGCGGCGAGGACGGCCGGGAGCCCCGCCCGGAGTCGGCGAAGGTGGGTTTTCATCGTCGTCCCTCCTAGCGGAGAATCCTCGGGGTGATGAAAATCAGCAGCTCCCGGTTCTGCTTCGTGACGGCCGAGTTCCGGAAGAGGTTGCCGAGGAGCGGAATCTGATGGAGGAAGGGCACCCGCTGCCGGGTGACCGAATCCTCGACCCGGTAGATCCCGCCGATGACGGTCGTTCCGCCGTCCGGGACGGTGACCGTCGTCCGGGCGCTCTGGGTCGTGATCGGGGGAATGCCGTTGACGAGGTTGGCGAAATCGGCGGCGTTGTTCTGGATCTCGACGTACATGATGATCGTCCCCTCGGCCGTGATCTGCGGCGTGGCCCGGAGCTCGAGGCCGGCGTTGACGTACTGGACGGTCACCGTGAAGTTGGCCGTCGTCTGGACCGGGATCTGCCGGCCCTGGTTGATGTAGGCCTCCTTGTTGTTCTGGGCGGTGATCCGCTGGCTCGTGACGATCCGGCCTTCGCCCTTCGATTCCAGGGCGGAGACGGCCATGTCCAGCCGGAAGGTGTCCAGAACGTTGGCGAAGGACAGGCCGAAGACGGTGTTGAATCCGGAGGCGGGGAGGTTGATGGCATAACCGCCCAGCGGGCCGCCGATGCCCCGGGTCGTGTCGCCCTGGGGGATCTGGGCCCCGTCGATGAGGATCTTGTTCGGGAACTGGAGGGAGGTCTGGTTGCCGTAGAAGGGATCGACGACGCCCTGGGCCCCCCACTGGACGCCGAGGTTGCGGACGAAATTGGAGGTCGCCTCGACGATCCGGGTTTCGATCTGGACCTGGGGGGTCTGGGTGTCGAGGTCGACGATCAGCTTGTCGAAAACGTCGATTTTCTCCTGGGTGTCCCGGACGATGATCGTGTTCGTCCGGGCGTCGATGACCATCTGGCCGCGCGGCGTTTTCTGGTCCTTCAGGAGGTCGAGGACGTCCTGGGCCTTGGAGTAGGACAGGGTGTATGTCTTCGTGACGAGGGGGCCCGACTGCTCGACGGCGTCGCGCAAAGCCTGCTCCTGTCGCTGTTCCTCGGCCAGGACGCCGAGGGGCGCGATCCGGAGGATGTTGCCGTCGAGGAATTTCCCCATCTTGTTGTTCTTGAGGATGTAGTCGAGAAACTGGTCCCAGGGGACGTCATCGAAGCTGCAGGTGACGGTGCCCCTGACCTCGGGGTCGAAAATGACGTTCAGGCCGACCTGCCCGCAGAGCCACAGGACGACGTCCCGCAGGTCGGCGTCCTTGAACTTGGGGCTGAGAAGGTCTCCGGCGTACTTCTGGCCCTGGTCGTGAAGGGTCCGGGGCTTGAACTTGTCGTCCGGCTTCTGTTCGATCTTGGCCGGAGCGGCGGCCTCGGCCGGGGGCTTGTTTTCGACGGCCTTCGCTTCGGGCTTGGGAGCGGGAGTTTCCGTCTTGGGCGCTTCGACGGCTTTTTTCTCGGGTTCGGGCGGAGGCGTCGTCGTCTTGACCGGCTCGGGAACCTTGGCCGCCGCCGGCCGGGTCTCGGGCGACGTCGTCGGAGGCGGGGTTTCGACCGGCGTCTTAACCGGCGGCGGGAGCGGAACCGGCTCGGCCTGGGCCGAGACCGGGGAGCCGCCGCCCAGGACGATCTTCACCCCGGCGTCGGTATTCGCCAAGGCGTAGGCCCGCGGCTCCAGGAGGTCGAAGACGATCCGGGTGATCGCGTAGGGCGGCTCGACCTGGAACTGCCCGACCTTGACTCGCTCGACGCCGTATTTTTTGACGAGCCGGGCGGGCACCGGGCCGGACAGGTGGGCATCGAAGACGTCGACGACGAGGCGGAGCGGATTCTCCAGAGCGAAGACGTTCAGGATGCCCTTCCGGCCGAGGGGCGCGACGACTTCCAGCCGGTCGCCGCGGTCGGCCGCTTCGACCGCCGGAAGGGTGACGACGGTCCGGCGGGGCGTCCGTTCCAAGGCCGTCTGGGCGTCCGGGGACAGGAAATATCCGGTCTCGCGGACGATCTTGTTCAGCTCGAGGACGGCCTTCGAGCCCTCGGTCCAGAAACGGAAGGGTACGGCTTCGAGCAGGACGAGGTCTATGGCCGTGCGCCCGTCGGCTTGAGGGCGGATCCGGACTTCCCGGACGAGCTGGGGGTCGTCGGCCGGGACGAGGGGAGCCGGCGGGGCGGCGACGCGGCCGAGGTCGAGGACGACGGTCGCCGGCTGGCCCGGGGCGTACGAGGCGAAGGCCTCGGTCAGGGGGGCCGATCCCTCGACCACGACCCGGGTATGGATCCGGGTCGGCAAGATCGTGATCTTCGGGGCGTCGACCGGCCCCGGGTTGACCTGTCCGAGACCGGCGAGGGCGATGAGGAGTCCGGCGAACCCGACGGTGAGCCGAAGGGGGGTCTTATTCATGAGTCCGCTCCTCAGGCGTGATCTCCTTGACGATGTCCCGGGGCCGCATCAGCGGAATCCCTCGATCCTTGGTCTTGCGAAAGACGACGGCGTCCGGGCGGATCTCGAGGACGTATCCGTCGGCGAGTCCGTCGCCTTCCCGAATGGTCAGGGGGAAGCCCTCGGTCAATTTGGCGATCGCCTCGAGCTTTCCCCGCATCTTGACGATCCCGAGGAGCCTGACCTCGTCGATGGTCATGTCGGCCAGCCCGGCGACCGGCCTTTTCTCCCGGACGTCCTTGCCGCCGATGAGGTTCCGGAACGGGTCCCTCCGGCCGCCGGGGTCGTAGGAAAAAACCGGGGCCGGCTGGGCCGCCGGCGGGGGCGGCTCCTCGATCCGGCCGGAGGCCGCGGCTTTATCCGGCGGCGTCTGGGCGGCCGCCGCGGCCATCGCCCACAGCGCGAGTCCGCCCCAGGCCGAGATCCGGCTAAAACTCATCGCGCTCTCCCCTTGGCCTCTGGGGCCGTTTGGGCTCGGGTTTCTTGAGGACGCTCTCCTCGAGGAAGAAAAACGTCTTGGCCGTGAACTGGGACGAGATCGTCGCGGCATCGGACTGGCTGGGCACGGCCTTGATCGTGAAATCGTCGATGATGAAAATTCGCGGGAAGTGGAGGATGCGGTCGATGAACCGCCCGAGGTTGTGATAGGTCCCGGCGACCTCGATCGGGATGGGCCATTCGCTGTAGAAATCCTTGACGGATTCGCGCTCCGATCCGCCGAACCGGACGAGCTCGAGCTGCTGGTCGTAGGCCATCTGCTGGAAATTCCGGAGGATTTCGCTCTGCTCCCGCTTCCGCGGCATGATGGCTTCGAGCTCGGACAGGGACCGGTTCAGGGCTTCGATTTCGGCGTTGATCCGGTCGAGCTGGCGCTTTTTGGCCTTGAGGTCGACGACCTGGGCTTCGACGGCCGTCCGTTCGTTCCGGGCCGTCCGGAGCTCGGCCTGGCGCGGCTTGAAATATAAAAAATAGCCGAAGGCGGCCAACAGCACGGCCAGCGCGGCGTAGGTCATCCACGGTTTCGTTTTCATGGCTGAGGCTTTCGGGGGGCCGTCCCGGGGCCGGCGGTCACGGCCGGGGCCGGAGGAAGGAGGGCGTTCAGGGTGAAGTTGACGAACGAGTCGTTGCCGATCGTCTGCTGCTGGGAGTTCATGAGATTGACCGTGTCGAAGAGGCTCGACTTCTGAAGGGCGTCCATGAAGTCCGAGATGAGGACGTTGGAGAGGGCCCGGCCCTTGACTTCGAGAATCCGGTTGCGGAACGTCGCCTCGGTCAGCCAGACCCACTCGGGGAGGCAGGCGCTCAGGGCCTCGAGAACGCGGACCGGGGTCGGCTGCTGCTGACGGAGGGATTGGATGAGGCCGACCTTGAGCTCGAGAAACGTCTTGCTTTGTTCGACTTCGGCCAGCTTGGCGATGACCGGGGCGAGGGTCGCCTGTTCGTCCTTGGCCATCCGGAGGAGGAGCCGTTCCCGGTCGAGGGCCCTTTTCTGGAGAAGGGCCAGGCCGCCGACGGCGACGATCGCGCCGAGGATGATGAGGTTCGTGTTCGGCCCCTTCTTTTTCTTGACCGCCTGGCCTTCTGCTTCGGGCCCGAGGACCTTCCGGTCGACCTCTTTCTTATCGGCGGCCTTGAGGAGATTGACGCGAATCATGGGTCATTTCTCCCGTTTTCGCGTGGCCAGCCCCGCGCTGACGGCGAAAAAGGGGGCCATGGTCCGGCTGTAGGCGGGATTCAGCTTCTTGTCGTTGTAGGCGATCTTCCGGAAGGGGTCGAAGAGGGCCGTCGGGACAAGGAGTTTCTGTTCGAACGCGGCGGCGATGTTCCGGAAGTTGGCCAGTCCGCCCGAGAGGAACAGCTCTTCGATCCGCTTTTCTCTCTTGTCCTCGGCCGTGAAGAAGCCGAGGGTTTTTTCGACTTCTTCGATGAGACCCTTGAGGTTCGCGGCTAGGACGGATTCGACCTCGGCCGCCGAAACGGTCCTGGCGTCGATCCCTTGGAGGAGGCCTTCCGCCTCGTCGTGGCCGAGATTGAAATCCTTGCGGAGGTTTTCGATGAAGTACAGTCCCCCGACGGAGAGGTCGCGGAAGAGCTGGGGAACGCCCCGTTCGATGATGACGATCGTCGCCAGGTTGGCCCCGAGGTTGACCAGGGCCGTCGTTTTCTCGGCGAACTCCTCGGGGTAGTTGGCCTCGAGGGCGTTGAAGAGGGCGAAGGCGTCGACCTCGATGGCCACGAGGTTCTTCCTGGCCTGGTTGATGACGTGGCTGTAGGCCGCGATCTTGTCTTTCTTGACGGCGACGAGGAGGATCTCGAGATTCCGGTCCTCGCCCGGCTTCGGCTTGAGGATGGCGTAGTCGACGCTCGTCTCCTCGTAGGGGTAGGGGATGTTGTGCTTCGCTTCCCAGATGATGGACTCGGCCAGCTCCTCGTTCTCCATCGCCGGCAGGGCGATTTTCTTGATGATCACGGCGTTGCCGGAGATGGAGATGACGACGTCCTTGTTCGTGATTTTCGCCTTGGCGAAAACGGCCTTGATCGTCTCGACCACGGCCGCCGAGTCGATGATCGCCCCCTCGACGATGGCGTCGGGGGGCAGAGGGGCGTAGCCGGCCCGGGCGACGGCGAAGACGTCCGTTTTGCCTTTCCGCTTCGTCCGGAGCTCGAGGGCCTTGACGCCGTGCGAGCCGATATCCAAGCCGACGAGGGGCTTTTCTCCGCTTAGGCCGAACATCGCGATGGCGTCCTCTCCATAGGATTAAGACCGTCCCAGGCGGCGAAATTTCTCACGGAGGCGCGCGGCCACGCTGGCCGGGACGAGGGCCCGGACCGACCCTCCCCGCGAGGCGACCTCCTTGACGATGCTCGAACTGAGGAAAGTGTACCTGGCCCGGGGCATCATGAAAAGGATCTCCAGGGAGGGGTTGAGCTCGTGATTCATGAGGGCCATCTGGAACTCGGCCTCGAAATCGGAAACGGCCCGGAGGCCGCGGATGACGACCCGCGCGCCTTGGGACTTGGCGAAGTCGGCCAGGAGGCCGTCGAAGGCATGGACGGCGACGGCCGGCTGCTTCCGGAAGATCTCGCGGAGGATGTCCAGCCGCTCCTCGACCGTGAAGAGGGTCGCTTTCCGGGGATTCCGAAGGACGGCGACGATGATCTTCGGGAAGAAGGCGATCCCGCGGTTGATGATGTCGATATGGCCGTTGGTGATGGGATCGAAGGAGCCCGGATAAATCGCCCGCTTCGCGTGGCCCGACCTCCGATGTTCCGCCATCAAGGCCCGCCTGCTTCCGTCATGGATCTCTTGTCCTCATCGGCGCTTTTGCCGGAGCCCTGTCCAGGAGTTGGACACTCGGCATCATAGCGCAGACGGCCGCATTATGCAATAGACGGAAACGAGCGCCATCCCCCCCCCCGATGAATGAGGGGGTGAAATCGCCTGCCCTTCGAGGAGGTTGATTTTTTTTGCCCGCTGGAAGAACATAGACGCATGAGGAGCAAGCGACGACGAGGCATCGCCGGCCTAATCCTGTGGGGGCTCGCCGCCTCGGGCCCGGCCGCACAGGAGAGCCGGTCCGAATATGACGGCCGCCGAAAGGCCATGGTCCGCTTCCATCTCCAAGGGCGGGACATTTCGGACCGCCGGGTCCTGGCCGTCATGGGAGAGGTCCCGAGGCACCTGTTCGTCCCCCCGGCCTATCGACCCCAGGCCTACGAGGATTATCCCCTCCCGATCGAGGAAGGCCAGACCATTTCCCAGCCGTACATCGTCGCCTTGATGACCCAGGCCCTGAAGCTTCGAGGCGGGGAGCGCGTCCTCGAGGTCGGCACGGGATCGGGATACCAGGCCGCCGTCCTCTCGGGCCTCGCCGACCGCGTTTATACGATCGAGTACCATGAACCGTTGGCCCGGTCGGCGGCCGAGCGCCTCCGGACCCTGGGCTACGCGAATGTCGAGGTCCGGGCCGGGGACGGCTTTTTCGGCTGGCCCGAGAAAGGGCCGTTCGAGGGGATCATGGTCACCTGCGCCGCCCGATGGATCCCGCCCCCGCTCGTCGAGCAGCTGGCCGAGGGCGGCCGCCTCGTCCTTCCGCTGGAAGAGGCCGAGGGCCTTCAGACCCTGACCCTGGTGACCAAGGTCGAGGGCCGTCCCCGCGTCGAACCGATGACCCTGGTCCGTTTTGTGCCCATGCTCGGCGAGGTCCGGAAGAAATGACCCGATGGCGCCTTTCCAGGAGGGGGTGTTAGGTTGGGGACGATGATTCGCTTCGGGACGTCGGGCTGGAGGGCGGTCATGGGGGAGGAGTTCACCTTCCACAACGTCCGGCTCGTCGTCCAGGCGATCGCCGACCATCTCCGGGCCAAGTTCGCCGGCCGCCCCGTCTCGGTCATCGTCAATTACGACACTCGATTTCTCTCGGAACGATACGCCGCCGAAGCGGCCAAGGTCCTCTCCCACGGCAAAATCCACGTCCTCCTGGCCGACCGGGATGCGCCCTCCCAGGCCCAGGCCCACCAGATCCGGAAGCGGGGCGCCCAGGGGGGGATCAATTTCACGGCCTCGTTCAACCCTCCCGAGTACAACGGCCTCAAATACTCGACCGAGACGGGGGCGCCGGCCATGACCTCCGAGACGGCTCTCCTCGAGGCCGGGATCGCCGCTCTTCAGCCGAGCTACGGCTTCGTCCCCCGCTATGTCGGGCGGGAATTCGTCGAGAAAATCGACCTCCGGAACGACTACCTCGCCCATCTCCAAACCAAGGTCGATTTCGACCTCATCCGCAAATCCGGCCTGCGGGTGGGCGTCGACCTCCTCTACGGCACGAGCCGGGAGTACCTCGACGAGATCCTCGAGGACAACGGCATCCCGGTCGAGGAGATCCACGGGTACGTCGACCCATATTTCGGCGGGATCGCTCCCTCCTGCACCGAGGAGAACATGGCCGAGCTCAAGCGTCTCGTCGTCGAGACGAAATGCGGCCTCGGCATCGCCACCGACGCCGACGGCGACCGGTTCGGGATCGTCGACCAGACAGGCCGGGTCGTCATCCAGAACATCGCCCTGTCCCTGCTCCTCCATTACCTCGTCGCGGTCAAGGGCCTCCGGGGCGGCGTCGCCCGCTCGGTGGCCACGACCCACCTCATCGACCGGATCGCCCGGGCCCACGGCCTGCCGCTGATCAAGACGGCCGTCGGCTTCAAGCATCTGGCCGACCTCTGGCTCCGGGACGAAATCCTCTTCGGCGGAGAGGAGAGCGCCTCGTTCGCCCTCCTCGGCCACCTGCCCGAAAAAGACGGGATCCTGGCCGGCCTTCTCCTGGCCGAGATGCTCGCGGCCACGGGACGGAGCCTGACCGAGGCGATCGAAGACCTTTTCAAGACTTATGGAGAGCGGGTCGGCGGACAGAAGTCCATTCCCCTGACCCCCGCCCGCGAGCGCCATCTCCGCCGGTTGATCAAGCTCCCCCCGACGCGGCTGGCCGGCCGGCCGGTGACGAAGATCGAGACGATCGACGGGATCAAGTTCGATTTCGACGGCGATGACTGGCTTCTCCTCCGCTTGTCCGGGACGGAGCCGATCATCCGGTGCTATGCCGAAGCCGGGTCGCGCAAGGACCTCCGGGCCCTGATCAAGGCCGGGATGGAGAAGCTCCCGTGAAGGATCCGGCCAAACCGAGCCTCCGGCGGCGGATCGCCGTCGGCGCGGCGGGTTTTTTCCTCCTCGTCCTCGTCCTGACGACGATTTTCGGCAAAAAGGGGCTTCTCGAAATCGCCCGGGTCCGCCGGGACTACGCCGCCCTCCTCGAGGAGATCGACGCCCTTCGCCGGGAGAAAAGCCGGCTCGAGCGAGAGATCGCCGAGCTCAAGACGAGTCCCCGGGCCGTCGAGGCCGAAGCCCGCGACAAGCTCTGGCTCGTCAAGCCCGAGGAAAAAGTCATCATCCGGAAATAAAAAAAAGGTTCTCTTGCCGCCCTAGCGGAGGGCGAGGGGCATGACCGCCCAGACCATGTCCTCGTCGAGGCGGCCGGCCCAATCCAGGGCCCGGAGGAGCTCGGCGGCCGGCCCCGATCCTCGCGGACCCCTCCGGAGCGCGGCTTGGACGAAGGGCCCCGACAGGGGAAACAGGAATGACGTCCCCCGCGGCCAGACGACGAGGCGGACCTCTTCCTCGGCCGGAATCCCGGCCAGGGATTTTGCCAGGCCGACGGCCTCCTCGAGCCCTCCGATCTCATCGATGAGGCCGGCCTCTTGGGCCTGCCTTCCGGTCCAGACCCTTCCCTTGGCAAGCTCGGCGACGGCCTCGACCGGCATCGTCCGGCTTTCGGCCGTTTTGGCCAGGAAGCGTTCGTAGATCCAGAGGACCTGTTTCTTCAGGAGGCCCCGTTCCTCCGGCGTCATGGCCCGGAAAGGGGAGAAAACGTCGGCCCGGGCGCCGCGGGCGACCGTGTCCGAGGTCACGCCGAGCCTGGCGAACAGGGCCGAAAAATCGAATTTCCCGGCCAGGACGCCGATCGATCCGGTCAGCGTCTGGGGCTGGGCCAAGATTTTTGCCGCCCCCAGGGCGATCCAATACCCGCCCGAACCGGCCAGGTCGGACATCGAGACGACGACCGGCTTGGCCTTCCCGAGGAGAGCGATCTCGCGCCAGATCGAATCGGAGGCCACGGCCGAACCGCCCGGGCTGTCGACCCGGAGGACGACGGCGGCGATCGCCCGGTCTTCGCGGGCGGCCCGCAGCCAGCGGCCCGCGGTCTCGGACCCGATCGTCCGGGTCAGGCTCGCTCCGCCGTGAATCGGGCCTTGGAGGTACATCAGGGCGAGACGTCGGCGGCCTTTCAACCCGGCCGACTCGGGAGAGACCCGGGCGTACTCGGCCAGGGTCGTCCGCCTCGATCGGCCGCCCCGGGAGTCGAACAGGGCCGCGGCTTCGTCCTCGTAGAGGAGGGCGTCGACGAGGCCGGCCTCGACGGCCTCCTCCCCGTGGAAGAAAGCCCGGTCGACGAGGGCTTTGACTTCGGGCTCCGTTTTCCCCCTGGCCGAGGCGACTTCCCGGACATACTCCTCGAAGCGGCTGCCGACGATGGACTCCATCATTTCCCGGTGGGCGGGGTTGAATTTCTCTTCGGTGAAGGCGTTGGCCGCGGTCTTGAAATCCTCGGCCTGCTCGAACTCGGCCCGGACGCCGAGCTTGTCGAGGGCCTTCTTGAAGAACGGGACCGGCCCTCCCAGGCCGGTGATCCCGAGCCAGCCCAGGGGATGGAGGAGGATGCGGTCGCAGGCCGTGGCCAGATAGTATTCCTTGTCGAACTCAGGCGCCTCCTCGATGAAGGCGTAGGCCTTTTTCCCCGAGGCCCGGAAGCGGAGGACGGCCCGGCGGATTTCGGCGCATTTCGCCCAGTCGCACTCCAGCGGGCCGAGGCGGAGGAGGACTCCGGTGATCCGGGAGTCGACCGCGGCCTTGCGTAGGGCCGACCAGACGTCGTGGACGGAAAGGGGACGCCCCCCGAGGAGGAGGGCCGTCCAGACGTTGGGCTCGGCGAAATCGACAAGAGCGCCGGCGAGCGGGATTTCGAGGTAGGCGGCCGCCGGCACGTCGGGCGGCCGGGCGAACCAGTCATAGAGAACGGCCAGGACGGCTCCGGCGATCAAGGCGAAAAAGACGAGGACGAGAATGAGGACGTAGCTCCGCGTTTTCATGGCCACCTCGCGAGGCGCGGGCCCACTATAACAGAAAGCGGGGACGGGCGGAAAGCCGCCCGGCCGGGCCCCGTCCGTCCCTTGATTTTGAAAAGTCGTTATGCTTCAATAAGCCGACCCTTGGTCTCTGCGTTCGACTCCTCGCCCAGGGAGACGGACGGAACGAGGAGTCGAGGAGGTTGTCTTTCATGAGTTCCAACAAGCTTTACGTGGGTAACCTCAACTACAAGACGACCGAAGACGGCCTGCGCCAGGCGTTCGGCCGGTTCGGCGAGGTGACCATGGTGAACATCCTTCAAGGCCGCGGGTTCGGCTTTGTCGAGATGGCCACGCCCGAGGCGGCCGAAGAGGCCAAGGTGAAGATGAACGGGACGGACCTCGAAGGACGCCGGATCATCGTCAATGACGCCAAGCCTCGGACCGAGCGTCCGCGCGAATCCCGTTTCGGAGAGCGCAGAGACTTCCGCAAGTTCTGACCGGCCCGACCTCCTTTTTCCCGCCTCCCGTCCGGGGAGAGGCCTCCCGAGGGGCTTTTCCTCTTCCGTAAACCTTCCGCCTCGCGAATCCGTAGTCCCTGGTGAATGCCCCCTGAAGCGAGGCCGAAATGCGACGGACGGCGCCTTTTCTCAAGAGCGCCCTTCCGGCCGGCGGATTGACGGTCCTTTCCCCCGGCTCATGGGACCGGGCTCTCGTCCGGCCGAGGTGACATCAGGCTATGGATGCGGATGAGCTCGTCCGCCGGACCCGGGCCGGCGACCGCCAGGCCTTCGTCGAGCTGACGCGCCTCTATCAAAAGAAGGTTTTTATCTTGACCTACGCTTTCTTCCGCAACAAGGAGGATGCCCTCGACCTCGTCCAGGAGACGTTTCTCCGGGCCTTCGAGCGGCTGGACGGCTTCGACGAAGGCCGGAATTTCGAAGCTTGGCTCCTCCAGGTCGCCAAGAACCTCTGCATCGACGAGTACCGCAAGCT
>VGJF01000061.1 GCA_016867585.1 Candidatus Aminicenantota bacterium
CTTCGGGCCATTCCCACAGCCAGACGGGGTCGAGATGGGCGTTGGCGAGCAGGTGAACGCGCTTCCGGGCCATGGGCGGACCTCCTAGTCGACCGTCGATGAGCTTAAATCCGGACCGAAAGAAAGATCGAGGCGAACGTGTATCCGGCGAAGAGGAACAGGACGCCGGCCAGGGCGGTCAGCACGGCCCGGAGCGTCCGGGGCGAGAATTGATGGTGTTTTTTGGAAACGTAGGACGTCAGGAAAAAATATCCGGCCGTGCTGCCGAGGCCGCAGGCGGCGGCGAAGAGAAAAGGGGTGAGACCGCCGCTTTCGACCCAGCCATGGCTCGTCGCCGACCCGGCCACGACGATCCAGAAGGCATAGATCGTCGGGTTCGTGACGTACATGAAAATGACCGCGACGAGCGGGCGCGGGGACAGCCTGTTCGGGCTCGAATTCGGCATCCGCCCGTCTTCATTCCGGGCGTGGCGGAGGAGCCGCCAGGCCAGGACAAACAACAAACCCGAGGCGCCAATCTTCAGGGGAAGACCAAACTTTTTCAAGTCGTCGAAAATCCAGGTCACCCCCAGGACGGAGAGGAGGCTGTAGAGGGTGTCCAGGGAAGCCGCCGTCGCCCCGCTCAGGAAACCATGGAGAAAGCCCCGTTTCATCGCCTGGGAAAGGACGAAAACATTGACCGGGCCGAGGGGGACGGCGGCGATCAATCCGATCAGGACGCCGAAGACGATGGCCATGGGCCTTTTGATATCAGAATCCCCGCCTGAGTGTCAATCGGAGGCCGAACGCCGGGAGAGGCGCCGCTTGACGGCTCCAACCCAGGGGAGCCGTCGTCGAATGAACGGACGGAGACGGCCTTCATAGGCCAGGCATTTCCAGCATCGCCAGGAGCTCTTCGGAAAGAGACAGAGGGTGACATAAGGACGGAGGCTGTCGGCGTAGGCGTTTTTCCAGCGGGATTCGACGCCCAGGAAATCGAACGTCTTGCCTTGTTCCCGAAAAGCCTCCCGGACGACGGACTCGACGAGGACGCTCCCCGGCGAAAGGGCCTTCCGGGCTTCGTCGTAGGACGTCTTCAGGGCCAGGAATTCCCCTTTGCGGGCGAGGGCGAAGACATGAGCCGCCGGGCGGCCGTCGAGGTAAAGGAGGCGGAGGCGAAGCCAGCCGTTTTCGGCCGCCTGGGCGCCGAAGCTCCGGTAGAATCCGGCCGAGGCCGCGCCGGCGGCGAACGAGGTCCCGGCGCCATGCTTCCAGCTCGCTCTCTCGACGGCCAGGACGTCGTCGAAGGCCGAGGCGAATTCGTCCGGACTCCGGACGAGGACTTCGACGGCCGCGGCCGACGCCTCGAGGCGTTTTCTCTTGCGGCGGAGTTCGCTCCGGAAGTGGGGGGGCTTGGATTTCAGGAACTCCTCCCACGAGCCTTCGAGACGGAGGGTCGGCGACGCGTTTTGGCCCACGGGGACGGCCTTCCTCCCGAAACGGCGGGCGACGGCGGCGAATTCCCGCCAGCGGTCGGTCGAGGCGTCGGCCTTGTTGAGGACGATCGGGGTCCTTGGGTGGGTCTCGCCGAGGTGGCGGAACAGGGCCGCCGCGGCGGCTTTCCCGTCCCCGGCGGCGATGAAGGCGGTCCGGTACGAGTCATCGTCGACGGGTGAGGCCAGGGTCCGGCGACACCAGAGGGTTCCCTCGGGATCCTCGACGAAAGGGGCCAGCCCCGCCAACCCGTCCTCTTCCCAAATGAAGCGGAAAGCCAGCGGCTTGTCCCGTCCGAACCAGGCGAGCCAGGTCGTTATCCACTCGTAGGTATGAAAAAGGTCGGCCCCGGCTCGATCGACAAGGGATGTCCAGGCTTCCCGGCGACGGAGGAGTTCGGAACGATCGCGGACGACCTCGATGGTCAGGGGCATGGCGTTTTCCGGCCCTCGTCCGGCAGCCGCTCGAGCCAGGCTTCCTTCCAAAAAAGAAAGCAGGTCCGCTCGCATCCCGACCAGTCGTCGGCCTCGGCCGGAGGCGTTTCGCAGTAGACGCCGTCGAGGATGACGATGTCCCGGCCTTTGCGCATTTCCCTCCGCCGCTCGTCGAAGAAGAAGCGGACCCTTTTTCGGACGGTGAAGTCTCCGCCGCAGTATTTTTTCATGGCCGCGGTCATGAACCCGAGGCCCTCCGCCCGGCCTTCCGCGTCGAGGGTCGAGAGGATCTCTTCGAAAGGCCGAACCCGGACCCGCTCCCCCGGGGCAAGGCCGAGGACGCGACGTCCGGCCGGCGAGATGGTCCCGGTCCCTCCCTTGCGTCTTCCCCTTGCCCATAACCGTCCAGGGTCGCGGAGGACTCGGCCGATCCGGCCGACCCAGGTCCGGACGCTCTTCCTCAGGTTGAGGACCGCCCTTTCGCGGCGGGACAGGCCGCGGGCCGCCTCGGGGAGGTTTTTAAGCTGGCAATACATCGTCGCGGGGGATATGGTAAGCTAGTCCGGACGCCGATTCAAGAACAGCCCGAGGATCCGATCGCCTCCGGCGATGAGGCGGGGGGAGGGCATTTCACCCCTCGAATCACTCTCGGGGATGATGATGGCCCGTTCGTCGTCCTTTACAATCCGTGGCGGAGGCCGCCCTGTGGAGTTCGACCAAGTCCGGACGATTGTCTTTTCGCCGCACGCCGACGACGCCGCCCTCTCCTGCGGAGGGACGATCCTCCTCGGGGCCCTTCCCAGGCCCCTAGCCGTGGTCACGGCCTTTTCTGAAAGCGCCTTCGTCCCGGGATTCGGAGCCGAGCTGACCCGGGAAGAGGCGGCCCGGAGGAGGGCCGGCGAGGACGCCGCTTTTTGCGCGGAAATCCGGGCGACCTGGATTCGCCTCGGCTTGCCCGATCCTCTTCTTCGGGGATATGAAAGCTTCGCCTCCATGTTCGACCCCCGCGCGGAACCCCGACGGGAGCCCCTTTTTGACGCCCTTCGAGGCCGCGTCTACTCGGTCCCGGACGTCTATCCCGGAGCGAGGCTCCTTCTTGCCCCCCTCGGCCTGGGGACCCATATCGACCACCTCATGCTTCGGGAAGCGGCCAAGGATCTCGGCCGGGAGCGCGGCCTGCCCGTCGCTTATTATGAAGACCTGCCCTACGCCAACGAAATCGAACCGGATAAGATCCTCGATCACGCCCTCTCCGTGGACGCCGGCCTGCGGCCAAGGGATTTCGATGTCTCCCGGGTCATGGAGGCCAAGGTCCGCCTCGTCGAAATTTACGCCTCCCAGGACGTCTCCCATTTCGTCCGCTCCGTGCTGGCCTACGGTCGGCGGCTGGCCGGGCCGGAACCGGGTTGGAGGGAGAGATTTTGGCGGGACTTGAACGGGAGAGACTGGAGGGACCCGTAATGAGCCGGCTGGTCTCCGGCCGAACTCGGACGGTTCATTTGATTTTATCGGCCGCTCGGGCGGCGAAAGGATTGGCCCATGTCTTCCGCCGGGCTTGAGCGTCTTCCCGCCGCCGCCAAGATCGACTTCGGCGGGAAGCGGATGGCCGACGCCACGCTCCTGAACCTGGCCGGGTATGTCATCCCGATGATCGTCGGTTTCGCGACCATCCCTTTCCTCATCCGGGGACTTGGGGTGGAACGGTTCGGGATTCTGTCCTTGGTCTGGGTCCTGTCCGGCTATTTCGCCGTCTTCGATCTGGGCCTCGGGTTGGCCGCGACGAAGTTCGTGTCCGCGGCCCTGGGCGAGAACAAGGCCTGCGACATTCCGGGGATCATCCGGCAGGGGACGATGATCCAGGCCGGGCTCGGTTTCATCGCCGCGGCGGTCATGGCCGTCGTTTCCCCGTTCCTGGCCGAGCACGCCTTCCAGATCCCCGAGGCCTTCGTCCGCGACGCCAAGTCGGCTTTCATCGTGATCGCCCTGACTCTGCCCGCCGGGTTCGTCACCGGCTCCCTGCGAGGATCCCTCGAGGCCAGCCAGCGATTCGGCTGGGTCAACGCCGTGAAGATCCCGACCAATGCCGGCTCTTACCTGATCCCGCTCGCCGGCGCCCATGCCGGGCTGACCTTGACGGAGATCGTGGCCCTCCTCCTTGTCCTTCGGACGGCCGCGGCGGCCGTGTTCTGGCGCCTCCTGGTCAAGGTTTATCCCAGCCTCCGGCAGCGGACGGCCTGGAACAAGAACTTGTTCCGGAAGATGCTCAGGTTCGGGGGATGGGTGACGCTCTCCGATTTTGCCTGGCCCATTTTCGCCTACCTCGACCGGATGATGATCGCCGCCTTGATCGGCGTCCAAGCCGTCGGCTATTACACAGCCCCGTATGAAGTCGTCACCCGTTTCGGGGTCATCACGGGGAGCCTCTGGATGACGATTTTCCCGGCCTTCAGCGCCCTGGAGGCGTCCCGAAACCTCGTCCTGACCCAGCGGATCTTCGACCGGTCCCGGAAGTATGTCCTCCTGACCGTCGGGACGGTCATGATCCTGGCCGTGGCCTACGGCCGGTTCTTCATGACGGCCTGGCTGGGGGAGGAGTACGGCCGGCACTGCATTCTCGTCTTTCAGCTTCTGGGGATCGGTTTTCTGGCCGAGAGCCTGGCGACGATCGCCTTCAGCTTCCTTCAAGCGATCGGCCGGTCGGACATTCCGGCCAAATGGCATCTCCTCGAGCTCATCCTTTACCTGCCCGCGGCCTGGCTGCTCATCAAAGCTTACGGGATCGACGGCGCGGCGGCGGCTTACCTCTTCAGGGCCGTCCTCAACCTTGTCCTGATGATGAGCTCGGCGGCCAAGCTCCGGGGCCTGAGGATTTTCGCCGTCCCGGACCGGTCTCTCGGCCGGGCCGCCAAGGCCTTGGGGCTGCTGACGGCCTTGGTCATCGCCGGTCAGACCCTGGGGTTCGAAGATCTCGCCTCCGTGGCTTATACGAGCCCCCTGGCCGCGGCTTATGCCGTGGTCGTCTGGAAGGCCGTGCTCGACCGGGACGAGAAGTCGTGGCTTCTGACGAAGGCCAAGCTGCCTTGGCTGAAGGGCAAGGCCGCGGGATGAGGATTCTCTATATCGGCCCGCTCCCGCCCGAAGCGGGAGGCCGGATTCTCTGCGGGGCGTCGCTTCACGGCTGGGACCTCGCCCGCCGGGCCGTCCGGCAAGGGCATGACGTCTGCTACCTGGCGCCGACCTCGGTCCGAGGGTCGTTCATCAAGGAGGGCGTCCGGGTCATCCACCAGCCTTCCCGAAAATGGCGAAAGGCCTGGGAGGGGTGGAGGTTCGGCCGCGGCCTCGACCGGAAGAAGCTCGAGGCCGCCAGGCCGTTCCGCGGCCGGGAACAGTCGGCCGTTTTCGCCCGGGCCGCGATCATCGGGAGGACGATCGACCTTGTCCGTCCGGATGTCGTCCATCTCCAGACCATCGAACACGGGGGACCATTGTCCTATTATCTCCAGGGCCGTCCCGTGCCGGCCGTGGCCACCGACCACGGGTATTGGCGCTTCGTCAGGTCGGAGGCGGACCTCGCCCGGATGAAGTCCGGTTTGGGCGGGCTGAAACGGCTCGTCGCCGTTTCCTCGTTCGCCCGTGAGAAAGCGGTCCGGGACGGGTTCGAAGAGGCCGTCCCGGTGACCGTCATCCATAATCCGGTCGAGGTCGGGGGCTTCTCCCTCGAAGGACGGGAGTCGGTCAGGCAAACCTGGGGTTGGGGGAGAAAGATGGGGGTGTTCTTCTCCGGCATCACGGAATCGATCGCGGTCAAAGGCTTGGATGTGCTTCTCGAGGCTTTCCGGCGCTGCGAGAGGCTGCGCCGCTCCTGCCGGCTTGTCGCCCTGGCCGACCGGGAGGGCGAGAGATTGGCCCGCCGGTTCGCCGCCGACTGCGGCCTGGACATCGCCGTCCGGACCTTCGTCCCGAGGGACGAAGCCCGGGCGATATGCGGGGCGGCCGACGTCTGTGTCGTGCCGAGCCGGTCCGACGCCCTCATCCTCGTCTTCCTGGAGGCCTTGGCCGCGGGGGTTCCGATCGTCGGGTTCGGCCCTTCGGTCCGGGAACTCGAAGGGCTTCTCGAAACGCGGGTCGGCGAACCTTTCGACGCCGGACGGGAGACGCCGGACGACCTGGCCGGAAAGATCCTGGCGGTGCTGGGGGGGGGAATCGACCGGGATCGCCTCCGGGAGGCCATCGGCCGGCGCCTGTCCTGGGAGGCCCAATTTCCGGCTTATGACGACTTGTACCGCTCGGTTCGCCGTCCGGGCGAATCTTCAGTGGGGGAGGGAGGCGGATGAGCCGGCGGCGGATCGGCATTTGCTTCCCCCTCTTCCGGCCCGGCGGCGGGGCGGAAGCCTCGGCCCTTTGGGCCGTCGAGGCCTTGAAGGATGAATACGCCCTCACCCTGATCAGCGCCGGGCGGGTTTCCCTGTCCCGGCTGAACGCCTGCTATGGGACGAGAATCGCCAAGCGGGAAATCCGGGTCGTCGAAATCCCCCTTCCGAACTTGGTCCTCTGCACGTTCGCGACCGTCCGCGGCGCTCTCTTGAACCGCTACTGCCTCCGGCACGCTCCTGAGTACGAGGCCATGATCTCCGCGTATAACGTCATGGATTTCGGGCGGAGGGGGATTCAGCTCATCGCCGATTTCTCGTTCGACTCCTCCCTCAGGAAGGCTTACGGGGATCTCCCCCTGGGCTGGCGGCGCGGGCTCTATGAGCCCCGGCTGTTGCGTTCGGCGTATGTCGCGGCCTCCCGGCTCCTGGCTGGGACCGGGAACGGCGGGTGGCGGAAAAACCTCACCGTGGCCAATTCCCGATGGACGCGGGACGTCATCGGCAAGGCCTTCGGGATCGCGGCCGAGGTCGTCTATCCGCCGGTCGTCGAGGAGAAGCCGCCGCGGCCTTGGAAAGACCAGGACAACGGCTTCGTCTATCTCGGCCGGGTCTCCTTCGAAAAGCGGATCGAGAGGATCATCGAGATCCTGGCCGCCGTCCGGGTCCGCCGTCCGGACATTCATCTCCACATCGTCGGGGGCGCCTCCAAGTCCTACCTCCGGTCGATCGAGCCGCTTCTCCGGCGGAACCGGGATTGGGTTTACTTCGAAGGCCCGAAATTCATGGCCGAGAAATCCGCCCTCATCGACGCCCATCGATATGGGATATCGGCCCGGGCCAACGAGCCCTTCGGCATCGCCGTGGCCGAAATGGTCCAGTCTGGAAACCTCGTCTTTGTCCCTGAGGGGGGAGGCCAGGTCGAGATCGTCGACCATCCCGACCTCATCTATGAAAACCCCGGGGACGCGGCCGCCAAAATCGCCGCGATCCTCGACAGCCCGGCCCGCCAGAAAGCCGTCCGCGATCATCTCTTGTCGCGCCGGGGACGTTTTTCGCCCGCTCGGTACATGGCCGAGGTCCGGAAACTCGTCCGAGGCTTCTTCAGCGACGGCGCCTCCTCCTAGCCCCGCCGCCCCGTCCGGAAGGCCCGGTTGACGGGCGGCGGCCTTTCGGCTATGAATCACCCGTGGCCGAAGAGACGCCGAAGGACAGGATGCGGCAGGCGATGGCCCTGGGCCGGCCGGGCCGCGTCCCGGTCATGTGCCAGATGAGCCTCGGCCATATCCTTCTCCAGACCGGCCTCCCGCCCCTCGAGTTTTGGTTCGACCGGAACTGTTTTGCCGAGGGCTTGCTCCGGATGCGGGCCCTCTACGAGTTCGACGGGATCCTCATCAGCCTCCACGGACACCGGGACGACTGGCGGAAGGGCCTCCGGGAATGGCGGCCGGGAGAGGCCGAAGACGAGGCCCGATGGGCCGACGGAAGCCGGACTTTTTTCCCTCGCGATGATCTGCCGAGGCACATCCCTCCGGTCGAGGGGCGCCGGCCTTCGATCCGAAGCTTCGACCCGGAGTCGATTCCCGATCGCCCGGTCTACATCCCGGTTTCTCAAGGGCTGAGGTTCCCGATCGACCCCGACCGCCCACTGGCCGTCCACGAGGACCTCGTCGGCCGGGCCGGAAAGCGCTTTTCGATCCACGGTGAAGTGACTTCCCCCCTGGACTATTTCCTCGACCTCTTCGGCTTTGCCGAAGGTTTCCTGGCCTTGGCCGAGGAGCCCGAGCGCTCCAAGGCCGTCCTCGGCCGTCTGGCTGAAAGCCTGGCCGGCCTCGCCGCCGCCCAAGCCGGCCTGGGGCTGGACGCCGTCAAGATCTCCTCGCCTTATGCCGGGGCGCGGTTCATTTCCCCGCGCTATTACAAGGAGTTCGTTCTCCCATTCGAGGCCAGGATCGCCTCCGCCGTTTTGGACCGGGGGGGGTTCGTCTACACCCACACCTGCGGGGCCGTCGGGGACCGCCTCGAGTTCATGGCCGAAGCCGGGGTTTCCGGGCTGGAATGCCTCGACCCGCCGCCGCTCGGCGACGTCGACCTCGCCGAGGCCAAAACCAGGGTCGGAGGGCGGTTGTTCATCAAGGGAAACGTCGACCCCGTCCACACTCTCCTCCGGGGACCGCTTCCCGCGATCGAGGCCGATGTCCGGGCCCGGCTGGCGGCCGGCGCCCCCGGCGGGGGATACATCCTCAGCACGGCCTGTTCGATCGCCCCGGCAACGCCCCGCGCCCATGTCCAGGCCTTGTCCGCCCTGGCCGCGGAAATTTCTTGAAAATTTTTTCTATATACTATTGACTTTATCAATTCGATAAATTATGATATGGACATTCCTGCTGTGCTGGCTGGGCAGGACCCACCCTCCTTGTTACCCCCCTTTAGCTTAATTCCCTGAAACAGCCAGCCTTTTCCTCTCAGACGTAGTACCTGAGGACGTTGCCCTCGGCGTCCGAAGCCCTCATCCAAACAAGGACCGGTTTGTTGTCCTTGTCGAAGAACTTCCCGGCCAGGATCAGGATGATGTCGACGAGCATCCCGAGGCCGAACACGCCCAGGGTCAGCAGCCAGATGATCCCCGTTCCGGTTTTTCCCACATAAAACCTGTGGCCGCCGAACATGCCGAAACACGTGGCGAAGATCAAGGTCACGAGCCGCGATTTATTGGACATTTTTCCCTCCGACGATCGGTGACTTCAACATTTTACCGGAATAAGGCGCAAAAAAGGGAAGGCGGGGCGTCTCGGCGCCCCCCTTCCCCGGGACAGCCGTGCGGGGCAGTCCGGCCGTCAGATCCGGTAGCCGAAGCCGACGCCGAAGCCGACGGTCGTCCGCTTGTAGGTCTCTTTGAAGGATCCGAAGGGCGCGTAGGCGATCGTCTTAGAGGCGTCCTTGTAGCCGACGTAGAAGCCGCTGAGGTCGAGGTCGAGGTTGGACAGGAGCTTGATCCGGAGGCCCGCCCCGACGGTGTCGGCCGAGAGGGTTTGGCTCATATCGTTCTGATAGGCGGCGGCGAGGCCGTACCGGGTCATGAGGTAGCCCGCGCTCAGGCTGATTTTCTCGGTGAGGGCGTATTCCAGCCCGAACCCGATTTCGTTGGAATTCTTGTCGACGAACTGCTCCCGGCCGTCCCAGTCGGCGTCCTTGTCGAGATAGTAGCTCAAGGAGAGAGAGGCCCGAAGCTGGGAGGTCACGGCGTAGTCGGCCCCCAGGGCGATAATGGCCGGGATGTCGCTCCCCGTCTTCCTGCCGTTGGGGAACATCCCCGTGTCGTCGGTCTTCGTTTTGTTCTCGACCTCGAGGTTGGTCCCGTTTTCGTACCGGAAGCTCAGGTGCAGCCCCTCGACGGGCGTGACGAACAGGCTCCAGATGGGGATGAAGGCCGTTCCCTTCTGCTCGACGTCGACGGCCTTGTCCTTGACCTGGGCGGCGTAAGCTGGCAGCCCGGCCGCGTTGAAGAACATCGTCGCCGGGATCATCGCTCCGGTCAAGCCGAGCGGGGCGAAATTGGGGTTGATCATGATGGACTTGAGGTAGCCCTCATAGGTGTTGACGGCCGAGATGTAGCGCATCCCGAAGGCCAAGGCGAAGGATTCGCTCAGAGCGTAAGAGGCGTTGACCTGAAAGCCGTAGTAGATCGAGCTCCCCTTGAGGGCGATGTCGGCCGAGTATTTCGTCGTCGGGATGTAGTAGGGGGCCATTCCGGAAATCATAGCCGGAATCTGGGAAATCGGGATCTCGAAAGACGGAAGCCCCTTCTTGAAGTCCGCCGACCCGCCGCCGGCGTTCGGTCCGAAACCGAAGGAGACGACGAATCCGCCCTTTTTCCAGGCGGCGAAGAAGGTCGGGAACACGGGGACGGTGACCTCGCCGACGTACTCCCGGTTGTTCAGGAGCAGGAACTCGTTGAGGACGGTCTTCTCCTGGAAGATCGACTGGTTGTGAAGGGCGAGATGGAACCCGTCGGAGAGCTTGGTCAGGCCCGCCGGGTTGTAGTAGACGGCGTCGATGTCCGTCGAGGCGTTGCGGGCCAAGTGGCGGAGGTAAAAAACGCTCTGGTTCGTGTTCGTCACGATGGCCGGGTGGGCCAGGGCGGCGAATCCAAGGACCAGACCCAACAGCATCAGGCTTTTTCTCATGATTCCTCCTTTTCGGTTGCTGTTGCGGCCCTTCGGGGCCGAAGATGGACTCAATGATACACAAGTCCGGTTTTTTTTCAAGTCGGCCGTCCGCCGCCCGGTCTTCAGACGTACCCCTTGATCTTGTAGACGAGAAGGGCCCCTAGTTCCCGGAAGGCCGTCCAAAAATAGTCGGACCTCCACTTCAAGCGGTTGAAAAAGTCGTCGTAGCGCCTTCCGCTGGGCTTGTGTTCGGTGAAGCGGGTCGTCCTGAGCTCGCGGACCTTGGAGGCGTCCTTGACCCGCGAGGCCCGATACCCGGTGATCATCCGGAAGGAGGAGAATCCCGCTTTGGCGAAGCAGAGGGCGACCCGCTTGGAGTGGAGGGGGCTCGTGACGACGAGGAGGCGGGAGTCTTTCCGGATCCGCGGCTCCGTCAGCCTGAGGAGATTGACGGGATGCTCGGCCGTCTCGTTGGCCCCCGGCTCGAAGGCCACCGCCCCGGGAGGGCAGCCGAGCCACTCGGCCGCTTCGGCGTAAACCTCGGCCTCAGTGATGCCCTCCGTCCCTCCGCCGGAAAAAACGACCTGGGGAGCCCAGCCGTCGAAATAGAGCTGGACGGCGGAGTAGATCCGTTGCCAGCCGGCTTCGGTCGGAAGGTTGTTTCCGCCCAGCCCCCCGGCGACGCAGACGATGAAATCCGCCGGCTCCGGCCGCTCCGAGCGGATGAGGAGGCGGTCGATGAAGATCGGCCAGCCGGCCCACATCCAGAAAAGGAAGAGATGAAAGGCGACGCCCGCCGCGAGGAGATATATTCCCAGGACCCTGGCAACCTTTTTCCGGATTCCCTTGAAACGGCTCCCAGGCATGGGCGATCGGGTCACCGCAGATGCCGGACGGCCTTCGGGTCGTTCCAAAGAAGGACCGTCAGGATGTCGGCCGGCATTCCGGAGAATTCTCCCCGGAAGAGGCGGCGGCGCTTGTCCGTCGACGGCGCCTCCTCCAAGGCGAGGTTGCTTTTCAGGGAGGGGCGCTTCCAGACGCGGAAAAAGAGCTTTTTTCCCCGGGCGTCGGGAATTTCGACGGCGACGTTCAGCCGAAAGCCGGGGTCGGCCGGCCAGCTTCGGGCGGGGTAGAGGAGATAGTCGAAGCCCGTGAATCCCCTGGCCGGCCAGGAGCCGAAATAGCCGTGGTCCCTTTCCTCGATGTAAAGCCGTTGGCCGTAGGAAATGAGGAGGATGTTCATCCCCGGGACCAGGACCAGCTCGAATTCCGCGGCCGGAAAATCGGCCTTCGGCGGTTCCTCGAAAATCCGCTCAAAAATGTCGGGGAAAGGGACGGCGGAGAGGTCCCGGCCGGCGAGCCCGGCTGTCCAGGAGTCCTCGGTCTCGGACCCGAGCCCCGCGGCATTCTTCAGCCGGCCCAGGAAATCCCTGTAGAAGGACGGCAGGAACGCGGACCGGTGTTTGCCCAGGGCGGCCAGGCATTCGGACTTGTCTTCCGGGGACTCGACCGAGCGCACGGAGAGGGGACGGCTGTTGAGAATGACGGATATGTCCCCCAAGTCGAGGGCGATGAAGCGGACGGCCAGAGCGACGGTCGTCGAGGAGGCATTCTCGAACTCATAGGTCGCCGCGACCCTGACCTTGTCCCCGGGATTCGGCCGCGAGAAATCGACCTCGGGGAAAACGAGGCGGAGGGTCTCGGCCCTGAGGCGGACGGGCAGGTCCGGGCGGATGCCCGCCAAGGCCCCGCTGAAGACGCCGTCGACGCGGCGCGGGGCCCGCAGATTGGCCAGGGCCGACGTCCCCAGGACCATGGCCAGGACAGCCAGCCGGACCGCCAGACGTCGCATGACCCTAGATTAAGCCAGTCCGGCCGGTTCGTCAATCCCGGCCGTTTTGCCCGTATGACCGTTTCCGTTTAGGCGTCGCCGCCGCATGGAGCGGCCATATCCCCTTCGCTTCATCACCCTGACGAGGGTCCCATTCCGCTTCAGGGGACACGGCCGCTCCATGAGCTTTGCGGCTTGACGATGCGCAGATCGAATCTCTCGACGTTGACGGGCGGCGCAAGGCCGGTGTGTTATAATACCGGCCGAGGAGAAGGCACGAATGCGCGGGATCGCGGGATTCGTTTTCGTCGCTTTCGCCCTGGGGGGGGCCGCTCAAGACTACCGATACGCCGAAAAAGTCCTGCCGGAGACCCGGTTCGTCCTGGATCCCGAGAACGCCGTCGGGGAAAGCGACGGCCGATTCGCCGGCGTCGAGCTCTACAACGGCGTTCTCGAGCTGGCGGTCAGGGTTAAAGCCGGGGAAGGGGCCGATATCGGCGTCATCGCCCGGAGGCCCCAATACGGCCAGCTCCCGGAGACGATGAACTATGCCGTCCTCGCCCGGCCGGACAAGGTCGAGACCTGGACGCTCCTCGGCTGGGGAACCGGGAAGTCGTCCCCGGAGTATTTCGAGATGGGAAAGCTCGAATCCGCCGACCGGGTCCAGATCGTTTTCAGGGAAGTCAACGAGATCTACCGGCTCGGCGGGATCTTTCGGACGCATAAAGAGCCCTACCGGATGGACATCGACGCCGTCTTCGCCCTTCATTAAAACCTTCAATGCTCCCCGGGGAGGTCATCATGCGTTTTCGCCCGTCGGCCCTCTGGCTCGCCGTCGACGGGGCGGGGAGAACCGTGCTTTAGATTTTGATGAAGATCTTCCGCTTCGCCAGTCCATAGCAGAGCGACCAGAGGAGCCCCCAAGCGGCGAGGCTTGTGGCGATCTTGGCTCCCAGGCCGCCGGTCCAGGCGAAAAGGGCTTCGGTGAACGGGCGGACGAGCTTCGTCAGCCAGGCCGTTCCGCCGCTCTCCTGGAGGAGGTAGATGAAGAGGGCGTTCATCCCGACGATGACGAAGAACCTCGCCGCCTTCCGCCATCGCCGGACGTCGATCAGCCAGTAGGAGAGGGCCAGGACGAGAAGGCAGTACCCGCCGGTCGTGACGACGAACGAGCTGGTCGAGATCCGCTTGATGATGGGGGAGAAGGAGGTCAGGGCATAGCCGACGGCGAGGCCGGCTAATCCGGCCAAGGCCAGCCCGGCGGTTTTCCTCCTGGCCGGCCGAGCGCTCATCAGCCATAGCCCGGCGAGAACGCCCCAGACGGTATGGGCCGTCGTCGGGATCGCGTTGAACGAGACCCAGTGGCCGGCCGACAGCTCCCCGCTGATTTTCATGTCCACCCAGGCGCCGAAATTATGGTCGGGGACGAACGGCTGGTTGAAGCCCGGGACGGGGAAGAGGCGGTAAAGGAGCTCGGTCAGGACGAGGAGCCCGAGGGTGAACAGCATCTGGGTCCGGAACGATTTTCGCATGAAGAGAAAAGCCAGAAGGTAGGTCACCGACAGCTGGGCCAGGACGTTCTGGAAGCGGAAGGTGATCCGGCCCGGCTCGATACAGTAGAGCGCCCAGCCGAGGAGGAGGAGGACGGCCGCACGGAGGACGGCGTGGCGGAAGATGCGCGAGCGGCTCTCCCCGCGCGCTTCCCGTTTCGCCGTCGAGAACGGAAGGGCCACGCCGACGATGAACATGAAGAACGGGAGGATGAGGTCCCAGAACCTCAGGCCGTTCCAAGGGTGGTGATGGAACTGCGCCCCGATCGCCCCGACGAGCGTCCCTTGGAAGGCGGGGTCGACGAGGTGGGCGTAGATTTGGGTGCTCTCGCCGATGAGGAGGAACATCGTCAGCCGCGGAAGAAGTCGAGCGAGAGTAGCCGGTCCGCGGCGCTCATCTGGTCGCCGGCTGAGACGTCCATGGCGAGTCGGGTCAGACGAAAATGTCCTTGTCGGTGCCGATCTTGACGAGCTCGATCTTCGCCGGGTCGGACGTCCCGAGGTGGTATTTCGTGTCGGCCAAGGCGATGTGCTTGGCCGGCGGGTTGAGCGGCCGCTCCTCGGCGAAAAAATCCCGGCGGATGGCTTCGATGACCCGCAGGCCGGTGGCGTCGACGGCCACGGGGTCGAAACCGAGCATCAGGCCGTAGTATTTCCAGACGTATTTCGGGTTGAAGCTGTGGGGACCGAAGCTGTGG
>VGJF01000062.1 GCA_016867585.1 Candidatus Aminicenantota bacterium
CCTTTACCTGGGCGAATTTCGGCAAATAGGGATTCGAGGCCAACGATAGGCCGTTGCGGTCATAAAGGTCCCAATATTTCTTCGGCGCGACGAACGGCAGATGGGGCCGATAATATCCCAAGCCCATATAGAACGGCTGCCTGCGATCCTTGATTCTCTTGAGCGTCTCCAGCGCCAGGTCGGTCTGGGCCCCGTCATAGAACGCGCTGTCGGGCGCCTCCGAGCATTCCGTCGAACGCCCATAGGCCCAGCCGCCCGCATAGGCCTTGGGATTCTTTTTGAGTCTTTCCTCCCGGACGGCCGCCAGCTCTTTTTTGAGCTCATCATCGTAGTAGAACGATTCGGGATCACGGTCGATCAGCGCCAGCGTGCTGTATTCGGCGGGCCGCAGGTCCGGTTCGTCCCAGGAAATCCGATCGGGCATGTGGTTATGGAAGATCTTGCCCAAGGAGACGGTATGGTAGCCGAACTTGTGGAAATGCTGGGGCATGGTGACGACGTCGGGGATCGTCTTCCGGAACTCCTCGCCCAGGCTCCAGACCCGGGTCGAATCCGGCCGAAGCCCCGTCATAACGCTCGCCCGCGACGGCGAGCAAGCGGCGGCCTGGCAGTGAGTCCGGGTGAAGATCACCCCCTCGCGAGCCAACCGGTCGAAAGAGGGCGTTTTAATCTCGGTGTTGCCGTAGCACCCCAAATCGGGGCGCAGGTCATCGACGAAGATGAACAGGATATTCGGACGTCGGGAGGTTGTGCCGCTGCGGAAATCCGCGAACATGCCCGCCAGGAGCCCCGCCGATGTCGTCTTGAGAAATTCCCTGCGGCTTTGAGGACTCATGAGACGCGCTCCTCTCGACCTACTTGTGCGATCGTAATTCATCACGATTTTACTTCGTTTCTAAAAGTATCTAACCAAGGAATAATATTTGTCAATCCCGACGACTGCGACCGCGGACCGCGAAGTCGTGGAGGCCGTGCGGACGAAAGCCGAGAAGGGCGAGCTCAAGAATTTCACAGCCGGCCGCCCTTCTTGGACCGCCCGTTCTCGTCCGGGGCTTCGAGGACCTGACGAAGCCGGTTTTCAAGTCTATTAGGATCATCGAATACATCAGGACGGAAAGGGTTTTCGCCTCACGATCTTAAACACAAAGGCATAGGCGCACGGCTTCGTCTTCGGCGTCTCGATCGTCATCCCTTCGCTTGTCAGTTCCCAGGCCAGGGGTTTGCCGTCGCCGAGGTCTTCCCTCCCCCGCTCGGCCGGGACGAGAAGGGAGAAACGAGGCCAGGGGAGTATCTCCCCTCTCTCACCGGAGGTCCCCGAAGCGGAAGACGAGGCCGAGGCCGATCTGGAGGAAGGACGGATTGACCGTCATTGGGAACTTCTGTCCGGAATCCCGGAGCATTTGGACGTCGGCGGCCGAAAACGGCTCGTTCTCGATGTCCGCGGAGAACGCGCCGTCGTAGTTACCCGGGAGGAAGTTCCAGGACAGCGTCTGCTCCGGACACAAGAACCAACGGGCCTCGGCCCGGAGCCCGACCAGGCCGGAGACGCGGATGGTGAATCCGGCTCCGAAGTTGGCCCCGAACGCGGTCCGCTTCAGCGTTCCGCGCGGGATCTCGAGCCCGACTTTAAGGGCGTCGACATACTGGGTGAAGGTCGCATCCGGGTTCGGCCAGATCGTCGTGATGCCGTACCCGAAGAACGAATTCTGCTCGAACATGTTCACAAACATCGTCGCCCCGGCTGATAACAAGGCCTCGAACGAACGGAAGCCGAATCGGGCGACGAGATCGAGGCTGAACGGCAGGCTGCTGAAGGAACCCGTTCCCGGCCAGGTCGCCGTCTTTGAAAACGCCGTGTCGTCCGTCCACGTCCAGTTGAAATTGCAGACCGCGGTGTTGGGAAGGTCGGCCTTCATGTGGCTGAACGACGCCTGGAGTCCGAAATTAGGGCTGAAGAAATAGGCCAGCGACCCGCCGCCCGCAAAGCCCGTCTTCGCGTTCGTGGCGATGTCGGTCTTTTCGGCGACGGACCTGAGGAGATCATAGCTCCACTGGTCCTGGTAGCTCGTCGTCCCTTTGATCCGGGACAGACCGAACCCGCCGAAGAGGCTGAATTCGAACGCCGGCGGCCCGGGGGCGTCGCGGAGGAGGGGCTGGGCCACCGCCGCCGCCGAAAGCCCCAGGGCGAGAGTCAGGGCGGCTATCGCGTATTTTTTCGTCATCTTGTTTTTCATTTGTTTTAATTGAGGGGGGTCGGCTTCCTGACCTGGATCGCCGGGTCGGGCTCTATTCGATCTTTCGTCGAACTCTCGGATTAGGAGTTTCGACGGGCGGAGCGGGGATCCCTTCCTGATACGTGACGATCGGCACATAGCCGACCTCGAGACCCGCCGGAGGCGTGAGGATGAGAGCCGGATCGAAGGCAACCAGCGCGCCGCTGCTCGGCGGGGGCATGTAGTCGCGATCGAGGGGCCAGCCGGCGTGGATTTTTTCGACGAAAGATTGGAGCTGCGCTTTTTCCGCTTCGTTCCAGCCGAATTGCTGGAACACCGGTTGGTCGATGAATCGATACCAGTAATACGTGACCGTAGAGAAGTCGGCGAGAGTGGCCTTGTACGGCCCGCGGGCCGGGCCGGGGTTGATCCAGGCGCCCGCCGCCGGAGAGGTGTAGGGCGAGCCCATCTCCGCCGGAGCGAACCCTTTGGACAGGAGATTTGTCTCGGGGGGGACCTGGGAAGCGGGAATGGGCGCCCGGCCGCCGAGTTCATCCCGGAAATACTCGGGGAACAACCCATTGGGCGTGATCGGGCTGTTGCGCCACTGAAGACCGAAGACGCTCCCGCCGAAGATCTGGGTCTCGACAATATTGGCCAGGCCCATCAAGGATTTGGCGTCTTGCTTGAGAGAGATCGGACGCGCCTGCATCGCCGGCTCCATCGAGCCCGCGATATCGAACGTCCCGTCAAAAGCCGGTCCCCCGGTCCGCCAGGATTTGAGTCGATCGTAGATCGCGGCCTTGGAGTAGAACTTGACGTCTTGAACGAGAATCGTTTTTCCCTGGCCATCGACGGGGAACAGCAACTGGGGAATTTTCGAATACAGGACTCCGCGGCTGTCTTTCGCCGTGAAGTAGGGCACGGTGTTGATTTCCATCGCTCCCCCGCCGGCGACGCCCGGGCGGGCGTCAAGTCCACGCCCGCTGTCGAACGGATAGTCCCTGGAAATCTTGCTCCAAGTCTCTGGGAGATAATAAGCGACCGGTCCCTTGAAGTTGGAGGCGTTTATGAAGAGGGTCCAGCTCTGATCGCCGGTGGGCGGAGTGCCCCCCCGGACGTCCGTGAAAGGCAGGGCCATCCAGGCGTAGCCCAGGATCAAGCCCCAGGGATTTCCCTGAAACGGCAGTCCGTCGGGCGGAACGAGAATCCGGTTGCTGAGCTGGGCGATCCCCATTTTGCCGTCGTGGATGGCCGTGCCGCTGCGGAAAAAACCCCAGCCGGGCGAGGCGATCTCGTCGTCGTAGCAGTTCGGCGTCCCGTTCATGCTGAATTTGGGAGGGCCATAATGGAATCTCGTTCCGGCCCAATACCCCTTGCCTCCTTCTAGGGTTTGGAAAACGCTGGCCCAGGTCGGACCCCGCTCCGGCCATTTTCGGGCCGTCGTCCCGATCGGGCAGAGGGGAGTCGTCGTGTTATCCGAATTGTCCGGAATGATCCAGGTCCCCGCCAGACCGATCTGGAACCTATAGAGAGGTTTCTCGATCAGTGCCCAGACCGTGGAGTAAAAGCTCAGCCCGGCCCCATAGCCCTGCGGCGGCTGGGACAGAAGGCAAGAGATGTAGCCGCTGAGCCCTTGAGAGGCGGCCGGCAGCCGGAGGCCGAGAATCAATAGAAGAAAGATAATGGCCGGCGCGGCCCTCTTTGTCATCGGCCCGGCCCCGGGGCTTTAGTGAGAGGCCGGGCGATGTCGACCCAGCCCGCCGGGCGCTGATGCTTCCCCGGCTTATCGCCGTCGCCGAGGTCTTCGCGCGCGCGTTCGGCCAGGGCCAGAAAGCGGGCGACGACGTCAGGGTGCTCCTTGATTAAGTCCTTGGATTCGGCGGGATCGGCGTCCAGATCGTAAAGCCGGCCGGGCTCCTCGATGGGAGGCTTCCGCCAGCCGTGCCGTTTCTCCCGAAGCGGGAGATGGAGTTTCCAGGATCCCGATCGAACCGCCTGGAGTTGACCCATGTAGAAATAATAGAAAACCTCGTAAGGGGTCTTGGAAGCGTCAGGCTTTTCGATAAGGGTCCGAATGTCCTTACCGTCGATGATCCGGTCCGACGGCGCCGCCGCGCCGGCGAGATGGGCGAAGGTGGGCAGAAAATCCATCATCGTCGCCAGAGACCGGCATTCCTTGCCGGCGGGAATCCGGCCGGGCCGGCGGATGATGCAGGGAACGCGCATGCTGCCCTCCGCCGTCCCCCCTTTGGTACCCGAGAGCGGGGCGTTGTTCGCCGGGCGGACGCCGCCGTTGTCCGAAGTGAAGACGACCAGCGTCCGTTCGTCCAGGCCGAGCTTTTCGAGGGCGGCGAGGATCTCGCCCGTCGACCAGTCGAGCTCTTCAACGGCGTCGCCGTATCTGCCGGCGGCCGACTTTCCCCGGAATCGCTCCCCTGAATGAAGGGGGGTATGGGGCATCGCCTGGGCAAGATATAGAAAGAACGGTCCGTCCTTGTGATCGGCGATGAATCGGACGGCCTCCGCCGTGTAGCGCTCGGTCAAGGTGTCCTGATCAACCGGCGCTTCGATGACATCCTCGTTGCGCAGGAGGGGGAGCGGGGGATTTTGGCGACCCTGTTCGGCGCCCATGTCGTTGCTGTAGGGGATGCCGAAATATTCGTCGAATCCCTGCCTGGTCGGAAGAAAGGGCGGCTGATCCCCCAGATGCCACTTCCCGACGCAGGACGTCGCGTAAACGCTTTTTTTGAGGACCTCGGCGATCGTGACTTCGCCGGGATTGAGGCCTTTGCGCGAGACCGGGAAAAGCACCCAGTCGCCGGCTTCGTCCTCATGCATGTCGATCCGGCGCGGGTAGCACCCCGTCATCAAGCTCGCCCGGGACGGTGTGCAAACGCCGCTCGTCGAGTAGAAGCTCGTCATCCGGACGCCCTGAGCCGCCAAACGATCGAGGTTCGGCGTCCGATGCGTTGTCGATCCGAAGCATCCGATGTCGCCGTAGCCGAGATCATCGGCCAGGATCATGATGAAATTGGGCGCTCCTCCCGCGGAAGGACGCGCCGGCGATCGTCGGCACCCGCCGAAATACGGAACGGCAAGGGCGGCCGCGCCCAGGCCGAGGGTCTTGGCGAATTCCCGGCGGTTCACAACGGCCACCCCGCCTCAGATCAACGCGCCGCCCCGGCCGGCGCGAGCTCGACGGCGGCCGGCGCGTTTGATTCCAGCTTGATCCAGACGACGAGGTCGTAGGTGTTGATCCTCCGGATATGCCCGATCCGGAAATTTTTCCCTTCCGGGATCTCGCGGCCGTCGATCCGAAGGACGGCGCCGTCCGGCCCCCAATTCTCGACGACGAAAGCGGGATTCAGCAGGGGGGCTTCGGCGCTCGCTTCAAGCTTCAGTTTCAGGGGACGCGGCCCTTTTGAAATGACATAGCACCGCTGGGTCAAATCGAAGCGGCCGTCCACGCCCTCCCCCGTCAAGGCCGGCGCCTTGAGCCATGCCCGGGCGACGGGGACCAGCGACTCAGCCGGCTGCTTCGAGGCGCCGTACATCCAAGCCCACCAGTAGAGACCGTCCTCTTTGTGAGCGGGTGGTCCACCCCAGGCCAGGGAAAAATGGGCGGCCCTGTCGGGAGCCTGGCAATAACGGCCGTCGGAAGGAATCTGGGCGACCGGCCAGTGGTTCCACCAGGGAAAGTGGGAAACGCCTGGGCGATGCTCGTGGGCGAAAATGCGGACGCGGTTGCCCGTCTCGAAGACCTGGAAGGGCTTGGTCTCGGACTTCAGGTTCGTCCGGATGATCACCGGCCTTTCCTCCGGCTCGCTCCCGAAATGGAGATATTTGTCGCCCTCGCTGATGACCGGGGCTTTTTCGGCCCACGTGTACGTCCGGCTTTGCCCCTTGAGGTTGACCAGGGTCATGGCGGCAAGGTCGATAATGTCCTCGGGCCTCTGGCCCGGCTGACACAGGACGATGACCTCCTCCGGACCGAGGGGACGTCCCTCGGTGTGGAGAAAGACCTTGCGGATGCCGACCTGGTCCGGGTAGAAGGTGTAGTATTCATCGACCCAATCCTCCCATCCCGTCACCGGATCGACCTGGGAGTGGTTGCCGTTGGCCGAGGTGGGGCAATAGCGCCAGTGGACGACCACCCGGGCCGGGGAATTCTCGATGATCCGGACATGGGAGAACCGGCAGCGGGGGTCGAGCATGTGCTCGACGCAGCCGTCGTTGTTGTTGAAGTTTTCGCAGCTCTGATCGGCCATCCAGAGATCGCCTTCCATGACCCAGGCGGGAGAGTAGCGGGTCCCGCGCCAGAAGACCACCCTCACCGGCGAATCATCGAACTGGACGACGATGTCCGGATCGGACGACACCGGCCACAAGTTGTCCCACTCGGGATAATAGGCCAGCTTCATGTAGGACGCCCCGAAAACGCCCGGCCCTTTCGGACCGGACGGCATGACCCGCGCCGGAAGCGCCGGCTCGGCCGACGGCTTGGCCGAAACGAAGAGCCCGGCCACGGTCTCGGTCGAGAGCGCCTGGCCGTAAACCCGGAGTTCATCGACGATTCCGTCGAGAGAATACCAGCAGGGCAGCGTGGCGAAGGCCCGGACGGGATGCGACGGTTCGATCTTCTGACGGCTCATGCCGATCCGCAGGTCTTCATTCGAGGCTTGGCGGAAGTTGGCCTTGACCGGCGCCTCCCCGGCCTTCCGGCCGTCGATGTACAGCGAGATCCCCTCCCCGCCACGAAAGACGGCGGCGACGTGAGTCCATTTCCGGAGAGGAAGGTGACTCTCAGAGCGGCAGACGATCCAGCCGCCGGCGCCGACGTGGAATCCCAGATGTCCCTGAGGCCCGACGCCGAAATAGAAGCCGGCCTTGGGGGAATTGACGGTGATATCATCGGGCCACGAGGCGGCGTCGAGGCTGGAGTTCAGGCTGACGGTGCTCTCCTGAGCGGCGATGGGCGCCCAATTCCACGGATAAGCGCCCAGGGCGATCCAGGCTTCGACGGAAAAATCCCGGCCCAGCTTGGGCGCTTGGGCGGCGGGACGAACAATGCGAGTCGTGTATCCGTCCAGGATGAGCGCCTGGCCTTTCACCCCGGGAACGAGACGGAAATTCCCCCCCACGGGATCGTCGATCGCGGCGGCAGCATCCCGGATCTTGCCGTCCCGGACGACGTCGAAATCCCACGAGGCGGCGGGTTTCTCCTGCGCCGAAAGCGCCGTCCCTCCCCAAAAAGCCATGACGAACAAAAGCGCCGCGGACACCGTGGACTTTTTCATCTGGACCTCCTTGCCGGTCGATTACTGATTTTCCGCTGAGCAGCCGCGGATTTCCGATCTATTCGATCGCCCCGCCCCTCCCCTTCCCGCCGGCCGGGTCGGAGGAGGCCTCCTGACGGGTGACGATCGGCACGTAGCCGACCTCCAGCCCCTTCGGAGGCGTCACGAGAAGGGCCGGATCAAGAGTGACCAGCGTCCCCTGCTTCAGCGGGGCCATGTAATCCCGGTCGATCGGCCAGGCGGCGTGGATCTTTTCGACGAAGGCCTGCAGTCTGGCCTTCTTGTCTTCGCTCCAACCGTATTGTTGGAAAGACGGCTGATCGACGAATCGATACCAGGAATACGTCACCGTCGAGCCGTCGGCGAGATTCACCTGGAACGGCCCCCGGACCGGACCGGGCCGGCCCCATGCTCCGCCGGCCGGCGAAGTGTAGGGAACGCCCATGTCGGCCCGCCTGAACTCTTGGCTTTTGAGCTGCGTATCCTCGGGCACGTCCGCGGCGGCGATCGCCTCCCGTTCTTCTCCGACGTGCTTGAAATACCGCGGGAAATAGCCCATCGCGTTTCGCGTTCCGTCGAACCATTCCAACCCCCAGATGTTGTCCTCGAAGATCTTGGTGTTGAAAATTTTTTCGACGCCGTTGATTTTCTTGCCGCCCTGGTCGAACCGCGTCGTCCGGGTCGTCAGGGTCGATGTCCAGGCGCCCTTCTCGTCGAACACCCCGGAACAGGCGGGGCCGCCGTCGCGCCAGGCTTTGAAGGCGTCATAGAGGGCCGCCTTGGAATAGTAGGTCACATTCTGGACGAGCAGCGTCCGCCCCTGCGCGTCGACCGGAAACTGCAATTTGGGCAGCTTCGAATAGACGACGCCTTGGGCGTCCTGCGACTGGAAGCTCGGAACCGTATTGATCTCCATGGCTCCGCCGCCCATTTTGCCCGGCCTCGAATCGAGCCCCCGCCCGTAGATGAAGGGATAGTTGAACAGCTTGCCGATCTTGCTCCAGGTTTCCGGAATGTAGTAGGCGATCGGACCCTTGAAGTTGGCCGCGTTCAGGAAACACGTCCAGGCCTGATCGCCGGTGGGCGGCTCTCCCGTGACGGGCTCGGTAAAGGGCAGGGCCATATAGGTGTATCCCAGGAACTGGCCGTTGGGATGGCCTTGAAAAGGCAGGGCGTCGGGCGGAATCAAGATCCGGTTGCTGAGCTGGGCGATGCCCAGCCGATCGTCCGGCAGCGCTTCGTTGCTGTAGAAAAACGACCATCCGGGCGATCCGACCTCGTAATCGTAGCACTGCGGCGTGGCGTTCATGCTGAACTTCGGCGGGCCGTAGCGGAAGTGATTGCGGGCCCAATATCCCAGCCCTCCCTCGACGGTCTGAAAAACGGATTCATAGGTCGGGCCCCGCTCCGGCCAATGATCCCTGGCATGCGTCCCGACGGGTGCGAGAGGGGTGTCTTTATTGTCGGAATTGTCGGGCGTGATCCAGGCGCTCGGCAGTCCGATCTGGAACCGGGCGATCGGCTCGTCGACAAGCGGCCAGACGGCGGAGTAGAATCCCATGCCGGCGCTGTACTCGGATTGGGCCGGCGGCCGGGCCGCACTGAAGCTGATGTAGCCGTGAAGGCCGCGGTTGTTCGACACGACCTTTCCAGGTTCCGGTTTCCGTCGCTCCGCGGTTTGAGGCCCTATTCCGGCCCAGAGAAGCGGCGGCAAGCCGAGGATCGCGATGAGGGGTTTTATGGTTTTCATGGCCTTCCTTGAAAATCCGCCGAAATGCGGTCGAGTTATGAAACTCATATTAATAACATTGTCATCTTCTCCGATGTAAATATAAATGTCAATATTATGAAATAAATACGTTCGAAGCGACATATACGAATGAAGAAGAAAAGAGGTTGAATAAGGCCATGCGTTGTGCTACTTTGGAAACCAATGAAATTATTTCTCCGGGGAGGGAAAATGCGCCGCATCCCTCTTGCTTTGTTCACCGCTTGGTTCAGCGTCCCCGGCGTCTGGGAGAAGCGCGGGAAATGACCCCCGAATCCAAGGCCCCCGCTAGGGAAGGACAGGCTCGCGACAGAGAAGAACGTTCACCGACGAAGACTCGCCCACCGGCCGATCATCCAGGCGCATCCCGCCGGATTCTGATCGCGCTGCTCGCGGCGTTCGCTCTGCAGAATGGCCGCTTGCCGGGCCGGGCGGGGGGCTCTGCCGATTCCTTGGCGGCCCGCCCGGCGGATCATCTTAAGCAACAGGCCGGGACCGATGATCGGATTTCACCCGCCGCGTTCCTCGACCCGCCGATTCAGGCGCGGCCCGGCTGTTTCTGGGCTTGGCTCAATGGAGCGATCACCAAGGAACAGATCACCCGGGACCTGGAGGCGATGAAACGGGGCGGCATGCGCGGCGGCGAAATTTGGGATGTGGCCGCGCATGCGGACCCTGATGGACGAGTGCCTGCCGGGCCCGCCTTTCTCGGACCGGAGTCCACCGGGCTCATCGTCCATGCCATCCGTGAGGCGGACCGGCTCGGGTTGGAGATCGGTCTCGTGGCCTCGAGCGGTTGGAACGCGGGCGGAAGCTGGATCCCCCCGGAACACGCCGGCAAAGGTCTCTATCAGTCCATGACCAAGGCCGCCGGACCGCGGATCTTTCACGAAGAACTGCCCCTGCCCGAGCTGCCGAAGCTCTGCCCCCGGGACGAGCGCGGGCGGCCGCTCTATCTGCATGAAACGGCGGTGCTGGCCGTTCGCGATGACGGAACGAAGATCATTGCCGATATGAACCGGGTCATCGACCTGACGACGAAGGTCGGTGCCGACGGCAAGCTGCGCTGGGACGTCCCGGCGGGAGATTGGTCGATCCTTCGTTTCGTCTGCACGAATCATGGTCAGCCGTTGATCGTGCCGAGCCCGAATTCCGGGGGTCCGATGATCGATTTCTTCGATCCCGCCGCCACGGAATTCCATCTCCGTCATATCGTCACGCCCATCCTGAAGGCGCTGGGACGGACCTCGTTCCATGGGACCAGCTTCAAAACGATGGAGTTTGACAGCATGGAACTCGACGGATTCACGCCCTGGAACGCATTCATGGCCGATGAGTTCCAGCGCCGGGCCGGATATTCGGCGATCCGGTTCCTGCCTCTGCTCGCCGGTTGGAAGCTCTCGGACCCCGAAACGCAGGAACGGTTTCTCTATGATTGGCGAAAGCTGGTGAGCGACCGCTTGATCGAGTCGCATTACGTGACCGGCCAAAGGCTCCTCGCCTCCTACGGCCTGAACCTCATCGCCGAATCGGGCGGGCCGGGGCCGCCGATTTGGGATTCCAACCCCGTGGACGGGATCAAGGCGTTGGGGGCCGTTGATATTCCGCGCGGGGAGTTTTGGATCCGGCATCGCGGAATTTTTTTGGTCAAGGAAATCGCCTCGGCCGCCCACGTCTACGGCAAACGGCTGGTGGACGCGGAATCGTTCACGACCTGGCGACGCTGGGTCGACGGACCTTTAAACCACAAGGCGATCGCCGATCGGGCCCTGGGCGAAGGTTTGAACAACTTTTCCTTGCACACATTCGCCAGCTCCCCGCCCGAGGCGGGGCTTCCGGGTTGGGCCTATCATGCGGGCACGGACATCAACCCATCGGCCACCTGGTGGCCGATGGCCGTCGGGTTGATGGACTACCTGGCCCGGTGCTCCTACATGCTCCGCCAAGGTTGGTTTGTGGCCGATGTCTGTTATTACTATGGCGATCAGGCGCCGAACTTCTATCCGCCGTTTTGCAACGTGCCCGAGAAGCCGTTGCTCGCGGGCCTCGACCCAGGGTACGATTATGACGTCTGCTCGTCGCAGGTGATTCTCGAGCGGATGAGTGTGGAAAAGGGGCGGATCGTGCTGCCGGATGGAATGAGCTATGCCGCTCTCGTGCTGCCGGAGCAGGATCATATTCCATTAGAGGTTCTCGAGAAGGTCCGCGCCCTGCTCGCAGACGGGGCCACGGTCATCGGCCGCCAAAGACCGATCCGCTCCCCGCATCTCAAGGACGACGAAATGAAAACCCGGGACGTGAAGCAATTGGCCGAGGAGCTTTGGGGCCGGAGCGAGTCGCCGGACGAACGCGGCACGCCGGCGGTGTCGATCCGGCGCGTGGGCCGGGGGCGGTTTATCATCGCCGCCGATCGGAGCCGAGCCCTCCGGGAGATCGGAGTCGATCCCGATTTTGAAATCTCCGGGCGTCGTGAGGGGGATCTGGGTCCGTTGGACTTCATCCACCGGAGGACCCGGGACGATGATTTCTATTTCGTCCGCAACACAACGAGGGATCCGCAGATTCTGACCTGCCGGTTCCGGGTAGCCGCGGAAGCCAACGGCCAGGCGCCCGAATTTTGGTGGCCGGATTCGGGTCGTCGCAGCGCCTGCCGCAATTGGAAAACGGCCGCCCAAGACCGGACCGAATTGCGGCTTGAACTGGGGCCCCTCGGCTCGGTCTTCGTCGTGTTCCGGAAGCCCGACGCTTCCGACCGGCCCGGGCTTGATCCGCTGGCTCGCGATACGTTCCCCGTCGCGGACGCACCCGCGCCCCTGACCCTCGACGGGCCGTGGCAAGTCGAATTCCCCGAAGGTTGGGGGGCACCGCGAACGGCGACCTTCGCGAAACTGCAAAGCTGGACCGAGTCGGACGTTGAGGGGATTCGATTTTTCTCGGGGATCGCCACGTATCGAAAGACGTTCGAATTGCCGGAATCGTTGGCCGGAAAGGACCGGCTGTTCCTTCAACTGGGCGGCCTGGCGGAAATCGCCGAAGTGACGCTCAACGGACAGCGGCTGGGGCCGGTGTGGCTGCCGCCCTATCGGGTCGAAATCACCGGAGCCTTTCGCCCCGGTCGGAATCAGGTGGAGATCCGGGTCGCGAATCTCTGGGCCAACCGGCTGAACGCCGATTCGCTGCGGCCCGAGTCCGATCGTTTCACCCGAAGCAACATCGACCGGATCCAAACCGATCCGACGTCGGACAGTTCCTACGGCCGGGTGCCGCGCGGGAAGACGCGGCCTGTCTACAAGGAGATCCCGCCGTTGATGAAATCGGGCCTGTTCGGACCGGTTCGGGTGATAGCGCCTAAAGACGTTTCAAACCAGCCTTGAACTCTCGGACATGCCGGCGGGACGCATGGCCTTCGATCGAAAGGAGAACCCGGAATGAACGCGAGAAAGAAAGCGCAAGCCGGTCGCATTTTGAGCGTCCGGTGTCGGTGGACGGTCTTGCTCTTCCTGTTGATCCCTTTCCATTACGCCATCGGGCAGCCAACGCCCGAGGTCGTGAGGTTTGAGCCGTTCACCTGGGCGTCGACACCGCCCGCCGATTGCCCCTTCGAGCCGTCCGCGGTGCTGACGGGAATCCGCTTCCTGGGTGTCAAAAGCGGATTCCGCTACGGAGACACGTGGTATCCCTCGTGGGCCGCGGACGGCCTTCCATTGGCGGGCAACCGCTTTCTGACTTTGGCCACGGTCGTGCGGGTGCGGCAGATCGAAACGACCCGTGACAAGGCGGAAGGCCCGGACGAGTCCAGCGTCCACACGCCGGTCGAGGCGAAGCTGTTCCGGGAGACCATCGCCCGCGCCTGGCCGGGGGCGAAGATCACCTGGGCCTTCAGCTGGCTGGCTTTGAACGATCAAAGACCGGATTACCAAGCCTTGAGGGACCTTGTGGTTTCCTATCACCGGCAGCACGGCGACGAAGTCACCTTCCTTCCGGGCGGCTACTTCGCGAATATGTACAACACCCGCGAACAGGTGAATCGCGACCTGCACGACGGGCTGGGCCTGGTGTCGCGGATGGTGGGCGGCGGATATCGCCCCCGCGCCGTAATCGCCGGCTTCCTGGCCGCCGACAACCTGCGTTACCTGGCCGAGCGTGAGGATATCCACGTCTGCCAGGGCAACATCTGGAGCCAGCACGCCATCGACAACGGCGACGGCGACGGTTCCGTATCCTACCCCTACTATCCCTCGGCTGAGCACTTTCTCAAGCCGGCGCAGGGCCGGGAGGATCTGATCGACTGCGTCAACCTGGACGGCTGGACGTGCGACTTCCTCACCGCCCGCCGCGCCGGTCAGGCGAACGGCTTCAGAAGCCGCTCGGGCGTCGGGCCGATCGAGACCTTGCTGGCCCACGGGACGGAAAAAGGCCTGGATGAAATCCTGGCCACGACGGCGGCGCATTTCGACGACGGATTCAAGCTGAACCATTTCGCCTGGGTGACCTGCATCTGGGAGCTCGTCCTCGTCGAGGGACGCCGGATCTACGGCTACCACGGGCGCAACGGCATGGACGGCCTGGAACGCTGGCTGAGCGAGATCCGCCGGCGCTGGCCGGCGGCGAAAGCCATCACCCACGGCGAATTCGGGCTGCTCTGGCGCGGGCAGTTCAAGGACAACGCGAACCTGGACTACCGGTTCGTCCAGAGGGGCACGGGATTCCCGGGGTCGGAGCCGGACAAACGGATCCGGTGGTTCATGAACAAGGATTTCCGTCTGGCCCTGTTGGGCGACGCGAATAAGGAGGGTTCCGAGAAGGTGATCGACTTCACGCGCTATGACCTGCCGGCGAAGGAACCTTCAGACCCGAAGCCGGGCGAGCACGTCCGCAACTGGAGCCTGATGAACCGGTTGAATCAGAAGGGACTTCGCCCGGTCGACCAGCCCGTGCCTCTCTCCCAGCTGACCGAGGGGGAGCGGGCGTTCATCCTGCGGAGGTGCCCGGAACTGGGACGGGCCGCCGATAAATAATGCTCCCGATCCATTCGACGATGTCGCCCTCGGCGATCCGTCTCCCCTTCCACTCACCTCTAAGGATCGAATAGCGGCTGAGTTATGAAACTCATATTAATAACATCGCCATCTTCTCCGATGTAAATATAAATATCAATATTATGAGATGAATACGACTAATAAAATCAAGCTGGATTAAGACGAAAAAAGATTGATTGAGGGCATGCGTTATGGTACTTT